>JBEBHM010000188.1:0-12514 GCA_040080875.1 Pirellula sp. | reverse complement strand
CACAGGCGCTCGGGATCAATATCGGTGCCGCTGCCGCATCCATCAACTTCTCGGAATTGAATCTCAAACCGGAATCGCGTGCGACCATCGGTTACGCAAGCGATATTCTTGTCTCGGACGAAGTAGAACTCGAAGCCAAACAAGTCATCGACGGGCAGGCCAAAGGCATCGGCTTCGCGGTCGGGATCGTCGGCTTTGGTGCTATGTTTGCAGACTTGGAGCTAGGTCGAGGCGAGGGGCTCGATGAAGTCGAAGCAGGGATTCTTGGCGAAACTGGTCAAGCCGGGACCAAAATTGCCGCATCGACATTGCGTATTCGAGCCAATGCCGACAACAAGTTGGATGTCATTAGCGTCGCCACCAGCGGCGGGGCACTTGCAGTTGCGGGAGCTACAGCCGATTTGCACAGCGACCAATCGACCCGAGCTGGTATCGGTCGCGATGCGATCATCAACGTCAACTCGTTGTATGTGGACTCCGTTCGAAAAGAGAACGCAGACTCCAGTCTCGACGCAGTCAGCGTAGGCATCATCGCTGGCACCGGTGCCGCGATCAACAATGACCTCACCGGCAAAGCACGCATCTACGTCAGTCCCGGTGCGGTAGTCAACGCCCACTCGATCACACTCGACGCCCGCAACAACGTCGACAAGGATCGCTACGGTGCATTCGATGGAGTCAATTTGGCCACAGTGTCGCTTTCGCTGGCTGCAGGAAACGTGGCTCAACAAAGCCGTACGACTATCGCGACCGATGCTGTAATATTGGTTCAAACGGGCGCAACATTGCGTGCCATCGGAACGATTGATGAGCCTGGCAGCTTGCGCATCGCAACTCTTACCGACGTTAATGCTGTCGATCGCACAAGCATTCTGCAAGTAACTGGCGCGACTGGTGCCGTTCTCGCCGATAGCTTCGTTCGATCCGACACGCGATCACAGATCAACGTGGACGGTGCCACTTTGGAGAATCAATTCGGCGCGATTGAGCTTGGGGCGCGTGGCAACGCATTTGCAACCACGAGTGCCGACGTTGAGATCCTTGCCGGCATCTCGGCGGCCATGGGTACCGATTCCGAAGCCAAGAACACCAATCAACAAGAGATCCTTATCAACAACGCGACCTTCGAGGGCAAAGACATCCTCCTCATGGCCGGTCGCGATCTCGATCGCGTGTCGAATGTTATCAACAGCATTTCCGTCGCAGAAGCGTTCCTGGCCTCGCTGTTCCCAAGCTTCCCCGATCCAAACTCGATTGCGCATGTCTTTGAAACCAACAAGATCGACATCACGGGAAACACCAAGTTCTATGCTTTTGGCGACATCGACTTGATCGCTCGGCAAGGGATTAGCCCCCCGGATGGTCGAGCGTTTGCCACCGGTGACTTGTTATCCATCTCGTTGCTACCTTATTTTGCGGACGCGGATATTGACCCAGTCGACAGCAGTGTTAACCAGGTAACGGTGGCGAACTCGGCCAAGTTGATCGCGGGCGTCGCAAGCAGTTCGGTCGTGCAAATACTTCCTATTGCTTACAGCGGTACGCCAACCCAGATCGTCCCTGGGTTGCCGATCTCGATCGGTCGAGCGCTGACCGGTGGAACCATGGGTGAAAAACAAGCACTCGGTATTCCCGAAACGGCCAACTATCACTTCGCTCCGCTCGATGTCGCAGCCATCACCGTCGACTTCTACAACGGTTTCATCGCCAAAGCCATTACGGGGGCAATTGCCGGTGGCGTCGCCAATCACTACTACCGATTCAAACCAAACACCGCTCAAGGACCGCAACGCCTACTGCTTAGCAATCAGAACTTCGCCGACGTGGGTCGATGGGAAGACCTCGGCACGACGGTTCCATCGGGCAACATCATGCCGGTCTACAACAGCAACATCTCGCAAGTTTTCGCAGCCGAGATCGCTGGCAAGTTTGCTGTAGTACAACCCACCGAGATGGACCCTGTCCGACTGAGTTATCGCAATCTGGGAAATCTACTATTCGAACGACGTGAAACCATCCTGGATTGGATGGAAGATCATGCAGACGACGCCGAAGCCATCGCTCGGTATCAAGTGCAACTGGACGAAGTCGAAGCGTTGCTCGAGCAGTATGGGCTGACCGGCTCGATACCAGGTCCGAACAGCACAACGCTAACCACTTTCAAACAAGAGCTCGATCTGCTGTTCATCGAAGTGCCCGGCATGCTCGCTTCGCCCGGTTCTATATTTATTGAGGGGACGCCACCCTATCCGCTAAACAACCCAACGTATGCAGCCGCCTTCCAACCGCTGGTTAACAATGGCGTGCTAGAGGCTCGCGCTGGGGCTGCCATCAATCTGCTCAACGAATCCCCCTTTACGATGATCGTCAATGGTGCCGTCGTCAAAGACAATCGCCGTATCACTACCGACGAGGACGGCCAATACTTGGCTCTCGCGCCAGGCAACATCTACGTCAACAAAGTGCCACTCACCAACGTGGACGATAACTCGGACAAGGTCATCAACATCATTCAGAATGCGACTGGCCCCTACAGCGGATTCAACCTCTCAACGCTTCCGATCACCCCGGCTGACATCGATCAGGACCTTTATATCGAAGGGGATATCGTCAACGAAGATGGCAGTGTGCTCATCGACAACCAAGAAGGAAGCATCTTTGTAAACGCCGAAATTCGAGCGGAAACGGTCACGATCAACGCGGCCAAAGACTTCAATCTCAACTCCGAAGCGTGGTTCCACACCAATCGCGACCCTAGGCAGTACTTCAACTACGATACCTTTCGAGGTCAACTATTCGATTTCGCTGAACTGTTGCGAAACCTCGATCCGTGGGCCAATCTTAGCGGTATTGATAAGCGACAAGTCTATCCGGACACGACAGTCTCGGATGGCTCGATGACATTAGCGCAGGCGATCGCATTTGATGAATCTCGCATTCTAGCGCAAGGTTCGATCACAATTACGGCCCGATATCTCAACGTCAACGGTTTAATCCAAAGTGGAGCCGAGACAATTGAGTTTGGAGTTGCATCGAACTTTGTACCACCCAATGGTCAGCAAAACTTCATCGATGTCAAAGGAGTCAATTTGATTCCCGGGCTCTCATTTGGCGTGTCGGGCGTTCCCATCGATGGCTACTGGGATCCTCTGCGAGGCAAAAACGGTGCGTTTGTTTTGGACGATATTCATCCCGAAGGTGGTCGCATCACGATCGCAGGCCAATTGATGAGCACCGGCAACGGCAGGCTCAAGGTCGCTAACGGTTACCCAAGTATCAATATCGACAACGATAGCCCCTACGAAGTCTTTTTAAGCGAGATCGACATTACTACTTTTCGCGAAGGGATTATCACCGTCATCGATTCCGGTCTGTTGACCAAGGCCGAATACAAATTTCTGCCAGGCCCGAATCAGATTCAGGAGCGTCGCTACACGGGACAACTAGTAGTCGGTGGCGATGACACCGATGGTACCGGTGACGGTCAAGTGTCCACGATCCAATATACGCTCAACTCGACCACCAACCACGCGATGGGTGCTTCGTTGCAATACGCGGTCCCTGCGGGTCTCAATTATGTGTGGACCGAAGGGCAACGGCTCAATCGTCAAACGGTGACAACCTATGATCGCGACGATAGCTGGTACGCCGATTTTCTACCTTTCATCGACTTCGATGAATCTACCTCGACTTCCGAAGAGAGTTTCCTTGATCCTAGGCCGATGCTTGAGTCCGAACTGCGATTGATCGCGGGTGCCAACGGCAGCATTTCCGGAGTCGACATCGATGGAATCCCTGACTATGCCATCGGCTCCGCTTACTCTATTGCTTATACCCGATTCGGTGACCCTCGTACGCGATTGACACAAGGCATCTCGCTCGTGCGCAATCCTCCCTTGTTCGTCGATCTTCGTGCTTTCCCACCGATCGTTGTTGTACCCACAAACTCCAAAGTATATGAGTTTAGGGGTACGACCAATTCCTTGATCGATCTAACACAAACAAACTACTTGGACACGGCGCTCTGGCTGGAACGTTCCGACATCGATGCGCAAACTTTTTCTCGCGACAACATCACGACATTCGATAGCTCATTCCGAAATCGCAAAGTTAGCACGACCAAGCCCGTAGAGATCGACGATGATATCTATCGAACCATCAAAACGGTGGTCGAGGGCCAGAAGGACCTTTATACGCACACGCTCAAAGCGGATCATCCGATAGGCATCCTATTTGGAAACAGTCCAGCAACGCCGACGATCACTATCAGCTCGCACGGCGGCATGCGGTTCCTCGATAGCGTTTACGCCCCGGCCAACGCGATCATCGATCTTTTCTCTACCGGTGGTTCGATCGATTCAGAAGACACGTCGGTAATCTTCGGCGTCTCACCCAGGGCGATCGTGGCTGCTGAAGAAGTGGACTTGCAAATTGAAGGAAACAAAGGCCGAATCGATGTACTGGCCGGCGGCGATATCGATCTAATCGCGATTTCGACCGACAACCTCTCAAGCAGTTTTACGATGGGGAATGTCACCTCGACGGGCGGCGATGTATTCATTCAAGCTGCGGACGGGCTGAGCAATGATTCGTCCTTATCCAAGATCAAAGGGGACCGCATCGAACTCGAAGTCAGCCGCGGCCGAATCGGCTCAGGGCCATCACCGTTGCGTATCGAAAGCAACATCCTCGGCACGGGCGGATTGGCCGCCCTCGCAGATGAAAACATCCATATTGTGCAAACCGCTGGCGACATGCCGCTCATCCGCGCGATCTCGTTCGCTTCGACCGCCTCGGTGGAATCGCTTACCGACGACGTGCATTTGACCAACCTCGGTGGTTCGATCTTGGATGGCGAAACCGAGAACTTCAAACGCCGAGTCGCCACGCCGACCAATTTCGTTCGCACCAAGTTCATCAACAACGGTGTGGCCAGCGGATTGTTCTCGGCCCAGAGTGTGGCTCAACCCTTGTCACCTGGTTTGATGAAGTTCTTGATACCGCATGCCAACGTACCCAACGTGCCGGTGGTTCAGCCCGAACGCATCAATGTCCGAGGAGGCGACGTAGTGCTTACGGCCGCGAACACCGGCGCAAGCGTTGGGTTGATCGGCGACAACGTCCTCATCGTCAATCCTCGCAACTACGGCGGCCTAACAACACAACAAGCAGAGATGCTTGCAACCGCCAAGTCGGAGGATGTTGTCGGTGTCCAATACGGACTGTATCGATTCCTGGGTAGCGCACAGCCAAACGTCAACTTGACTTTAGAGAATTTTGATAATACAGCCCGCTGGCTCAAGCTCAATCCGCATCACACCACCGGACCTATCGCTACCGTTGCGGTCAATCGGACCGTTTCCAACCTCCAGCGCGTGCGAGTGGAATTCAGTCGCGATTTGTTTGGAACCTACGAGTACTTGGGCTCAACCCTACTGCTCAACCTAACGAGCGAAAACTATCAGAATTCAGCCCGCTGGCGAAAACTGGAAGGTGCTTTTTCGACCGACAACGTGGGCAACGTCAGTTTAGCTAATAGCATGCTGATCACGAGCAAATTTAACATAGATGCGTTGACCATTCGAAAGACCGAAGACGTCAACGTTCAAGCGGCAACCAGTCTGCGAGCGACGGCGCACGATAACGTCAATATCGAATCCCCAAACGATATGCCTGTCAGTCGTATCGTGGCTGGAGATGATTTGATTATGCGGGCTGGGGGTACGATCGAAGATAACGGAATCGAGACGGCCGCGATTGCCGTTGGAGGTTCAGCCCATCTGATCGCGGGTTTGGGCGTGTCGAGCTTTGCCACCAGCCAACCGTTCAAGACTCAGATTACACCGAGTGGATCCTTGCGGATCGAATCCGACGGACCAGCTCTCATTCTCCAGGTGGACAACGACACGATCATCAATGGGATAAACCAACCGATCGACCAACTGTTTGTCTCATTCGTCGATGCGGCTGGCGCAGTGGATATCGAAGTCGAACAAGGGGACATGCTGGTTGGGTACATTGCGTCAGCGACCTCGATCCGACTGGAAGCACCCGGTTCGATTCTCGATGCGTACCCTGGTCTACAAGGGACCTTTGTAAACATCTATTCTTCGGCCTTCAACGCGTCACCCACGAACATCGTTGGCAATGTCGAACTCATCGCCGGCAACAGCATCGGCAGCGCTTCGGCACCACTCACCGTCGATATCAACTCCGGCAAACTGTATTCGCTTTCGAACAGCCATACATGGATCCACGCCTCGAGCGATCTGAACGCGCAGAGTGTGGTTTCGACCAATGGGAACGTTTCGCTTTCTGGGGCAGCCGACTTGAGACTTGGCCTTGTACAGGCAATCAATGGTGCGGCAACCATTACCGCTGTCGACTCGATTCTGGATCTGGATCACGACGCGTCTGCCGATGTGCAAGCGATCACGATCATCTTCATTTCCTCGAATGGTTCGGTGGGACAGTCGTTAGACGATCTTGAAATCGATACGGCTGATGTCAATGGCCTGTTGTCCGCTACCGCCCAGAATGAGGTGGCGATCAAGGAGGTCAGCGGTCGATTGAATATTCGAGGGGTCGAATCCAATACAGCTGACGTTCGCATTACCGTAGCTGAAACCAGCGCTGGCACGGAGCACCTCGGCTTGGATTCAAGCGGATTCGCCCGGGCGCTGCAAGGAACGTTGACATTGCAAGCGGGTGATTTGCTCAATTTGAGCGGTCAGTTGGCAGCGAAAAATATTTTCATTCGAGGTGACTATAGAAATCAAGACACGTTCGGTTCCATCATCGTGATCGATGGGAGCGTGAGCGCCGACTACGCCGAGATTGTGACCAGTGACGATGCTGATACGGTCTTGATCGGGGCAGCGATCATGATTGGTTTTGTCATCAAGGTCGCCAAGGGTGACGACAATGTCACGGGTGGGTCTGGTAACGATCAAATCTACGGTGACGATGGGCTCGATCGACTTCATGGCGGCCAAGGCAATGACTGGCTGAACGCGGGGCTAGGCATTGGAGACGAGCTGTATGGCGACGAGGGGCATGATACGCTGATCGGTTCTGATCAAGGCGCCGACTCAGATTCAAATTTCAATGACACAATTCGATTCGGCGACCTACTCGATGGCGGGCCGGGGAACGATACGATTCATGGGCTCCATGGTGCCGACCGGATTTTAGGGGGCGATGGTGAAGATAGAATTGATGCGGGTGGTGGAACAGACTTAATCCATGGGGGTAACGACAATTACTGGATCTTTGTCGGGGGTGGCACGATGGATGAAGCCCACGGCGAAGCAGGCGACGATGAGCTGATCGGTTCGAACGACGGCGTCGATATTCTGACTGGCGGTCTAGGGAATGACCGCATCCGTGGTCAAGCTGGCAATGATACTCTCCACGGCAATGAAGGTCTCGATTACTTAGATGGTGGGGCGGGTTCGGACGTAGTGCGCGGCGGCGCGGACAATGATGAAATCTTTGGTGGTGGTGGCTTCACGGATTTACTGTACGGTGAATCGGGTGACGATACCATTCATGGTTCGGATGACGGCTCGGATATGATGTACGGTGGTATAGGACGCGACCGCATGTACGGACAAGGGGGGAACGATTATATCTCCGGTGGTGCGGAAGATGACATGATCGACGGTGGTTTGGGTGACGACTTGATCGAGGGAGATGCTGGTAGGGACATCCTCATCGGTGGAGCTCATCACGACCGATTGTACGGATTGAACTTAGCCGGTATCGGGGCGGACAATTCGCTTGATCAACTGTACGGTGATTTTGGCACCAATGAAAACGAAGCCAACTCGGGCCAAGATCAGTTGTTCGGTCACACGAGCTTTGATTTGATGTTTGGCGAAGCGGGGGATGACGCAATTTCGGTCGCCGGTGCGGTCTCAGCAACGTCGGTACACGGCATCGTCGATTATGGAATCGATGACAGTCCAATTCCGACAAACTTTGTTATGCCGCCAAATACGCCAGCTCCAACGGTGCTTCCTGCCACTCCTGGATACAGTGCTGCTCAAGGAAAGTTTCCTTCGGTAGCTGACGATCTTGGGCGTTGGGGAGAACTGAGTGGATCAGCGTCGGGACTCGGCCTCAATCGTGATGGCATGTCCGGCGTTCCAAGCATCGCTGTCAATCTCACCGATACGTATGTAGCTTGGAGCGATTCGCATTCCGGTGATTTGGAGATTTACGTAGCTCGGCATACGAATAGCGGCTGGAACGCGATTGAAAATAGTGTTGGCGCCAGTATCAGTAACTCGGTGGGCGTCTCAGATAATCCAAATTTGATCGTGACCGCAACCGGGCGTCCCACCGTCGCGTGGACCGAACGTCATGCGGGAGGGAGCGACATTCGTCTCGCCCAATTCGACCCGTCCGCCAATAGTGGTGCGGGAGCCTGGATCGCTCTTGGGACTTCGATGGCGGTAACGGGCGTTACTGGCACAGGGAACGCCGATCATGCAAAACTGATCGAGTCCTCATTTGGACTCGTCCTCGTTTGGCAAGAGACGGTTGCGGGAGTCGTTCAAATCTACGCGCGCCGATTCAATGGCAGTGCTTGGGTTGCGATCGGAATCGGAAGCGATTCTGGGACAGGTATTTCAGGTGCGATTCCGGGCGTTCAAATTCAGGAAATCTCCCTCGCGCAAGTCAGCGGCAAGATCGCGGTGGTTTGGACCCAACTGCAAACGGTTGGTGGATTGCGCCAAGTCTATTTGCGTGAATATGCTGGGACGAATTGGAACGAAATCTCTGGTTCGGCATCCGGAGTTGGAGTGAGTGGCACTCCTGGGTTGAATGTAGTCTTCAACGGGCCAGGCAGCCATCTCCTCACCAACAACATCACCAACAACATCCACCCCAGTGCAGCCTATATGGGAAGTGATCTGTTCGTCGCCTGGCAAGCGTTTGTTGACGAAGGTTCTTTGGTTGTCACAACACGTTTCGTGGGTGGGACAGGTGTTGCGACTTTCGTCAGGTCTGTCATCACGGATCCAAGGCCCGCCCAACCGCAATTGGTAAGTGGCGGTAGTTCGCTACAAATCTTCTGGATGGACGGACAAGGCCATCTCTATTCCGAACGACGGAACGGCTCTACCATGAGTGAAGAGCTCCCAGGGGATTCCACAGGAATCGGGATTACCTTCACTGGACGTGAAGTCGACGGATTCACTACATCCATCGACAGCCAGGGGCGACCTGCTGTAGCCTGGATCGATCTATCGAACGATTCACCTGCACTAATGGTACGACGGAACAATTTCCAAGTTACCGGAAACGTGTTCTCCGCTTCGGATCCCGCCTCGCTCGCTCAAATCTTGTCAGGCAATGACCTAGGGCCCGGAGACGTGATCGTCATCCAAGGTGAATACGTAGGAAACATTCAAATCACTGCCCCGGATGCCGGTGTCCTAATCCTCGGTGCTCCAGGCGCGAATGTGACCGGGAGTGTTTACGCTGGAATTTCACTAATCAATCAGGGTGCAGATGATGTTCATATCCAACGACTCGATATCGGAGGATACGTAGCCGCAGTGAACTCGAATCGATTGAGTTTACGTGAAAGCTCCGTTGGAGCGACGCTCCAGATCATCAATGGCGGTGTTGAACATCAAGTCTCCCATACCTATTTTGAGACAACCTTTGCAAATGCGTCCAAGGGGGTCGAAATTACCGGCGACGCCTCCGACGTTGTTGTTCGTAATAACGTATTTAAGAATCACCATCAATCCATTTCACTGGGACTAAATGGCAGCGGATTTCCAGGTGGTGCGAGCAATGTGACGATCACGGACAACCAAATTTCCAATACGGACTTCGGACTGTACCTTCGCAGGGCGTCGAGCGGTCTTATTCAAGGAAACATAGTCTCCGCGAACTTTAACGCGTTGGCCATCTTTGAAGAATTTGATGGCTGGATTCAACAGAATCAGTTTCGAGACGCCATGGCGGGTGTGGTCTACAACGCACCAACGCTGTTGAGCAATAACGAAATTACGAATAACGAAGTTGGCATTTCAACGAACGTCAATTCGACCGTCAATGGATTGGGTTATCAGAGCGGAGTTATTCCCAATCAGATCCATGGCAATCAAATCGGTGCAAGCCTGTTCGGCACCATGCAGAATCAACACATCTACCAAAATATTACAGGCGTGACAGGTCATGTTTCGCTTGACAGCGTCGATCTGGCTCACGGAAATCTGATTGAACGAAATACGAACGGTGTACAGATTTCTAATGGCTCGGTTAAAAATCAACGCATCGCACGCAACACTATAGGAATTCTGCCTCAAAATAATGTGCTGATTGCCAACAATTTGATTTATCGCAACGACGAAGGGATTCAGATATCCGGCGAGAACGACGTGCGAGTCATCGGGAACACGATGTACACCGCCCAAGGGGATCTCATCCGAGTGACCGGCGGATCGCAACGCACCGAAATTCAAAACAATATCCTTTGGACCGAAGATGGTTATGACATTTTCGTCGCCAACGACAGCACCGTTGGGTTCCACAGCGACTACAACGTATTGCACACTAGTGGCACTGGCAAGATCGGATACTGGACCAAGGATTTCAACGACATCCTTGATTGGCAAGAGGATATCAATCGACTCGACTTGCATTCGATCGGACGCACCGTCGTCAATCCAAACTGGAGCCAACCGCAGTTTGTCAATTTGGCCCTAGACGACTATCGAATCCATGACCAATGGGCGCGTCAACGTCGCTCGAGCCCAACCCTCGATGCGGGAAGTCCGATCACCGATTTGGCACTACCGGCGAGTTATCCGAATTTGCTGACCAATCCTGGATTTGAATCAGGACTGAGCGGTTGGACGGCAGCTCCAAGCGGTGCCATTCGACTCAACACTCCTAGCCCATTCGAAGGCACCCAGTATTTTGGTAGCGATTCCAATGCAACGACAACGCTTAGCCAAACCGTAGATTTACTTACATTGGGATTCACTACAAACCAGTTGGACAACGACGACTTGGCGGTGAGTTACGGTGGGCGAGTGCAATCGGCTGCGGAAGCGAGTCCCGATCGCGGTCAGCTATCGATTACCTTCTTGAACGCCAGCAACGTTGCGATCGGTTCGAGTTTGACGACCGATGCAGCTAATCTTTCATCGCGTTGGGAGCAGATTGGCGGGCGCGGTTATTTGCCGACCGGGACCCGCAAGATTCGGATGGAGTTCCTAGGAACTCGCCAGTCGCCATCGGGCACCAACGATGCGTTTCTCGATTCTGCTTTCGTGCGAGTGCTCCCTAGTACCCAAGCCCCAGATCTTGGTGGTTATTCGGCATCGACCGTAGATATCGCACAGAAAGCTCACTTAGTCCTACGTAGTCCAGATTTGTACAAGGACTGGGAGCGAGACAAGCCACTCTCCATTCGATGGGATTCCTTCGGCAACCAAAGCGATTCGCCAGTGCGTATCGATTTGTATCAGGATACCGTTAACGGTCCGCAGTTCGTGACCAATATTTCCACGGGGACTTTGGATGACGGCGAGTTCACTTGGATCGCGGCAGGCAACGGCATCGCCGCGGGTACTTACGGATTGCGGATCCAAATTGCGTTCTCTAACAACCTAACCGTCTTGGACCGTAGCACCGAAACGTTCACCGTGCCGGAAGTGAACGATACGTTCTTTGTTAACGATAACTCGACGGTCGGGGACGCATTCGTATCGAGCATTGGCAGCAACCGCAACACGGGCAAGATTGCCAGTGCGCCCAAGCCCTATCCGAACAACGTATTGCGTATTTACGAACTCGGTGCAAACCAAACTCTGACGATCGATCGCGGCACCTATGGCCTGCTCTATCCCTTAGTAATCGGTAATGCACAGGGAGTCGGAAATGACGAAGGGTTCACGTTGCGAGGCACACTGGCTGGTACGACGCAGTTGGTTCATGCCAATTCATTGACCGTCGCGCCGATACTGGAACTAAACGATGCGGACTTGATGACCATCCAAGACCTATCCTTGACCGGGGGGACCAAGGGATTGTGGCTTCGCAATATCAGCACTAATCTCGATCTCCGCCGCGTCCGGTTAAGCAGCAATACTCAGGAAGGGCTCTTGATCGACGTGGGCTCGGGCGCCACACTCATCGACGCGATTGCCGCGACTGGAAACACGGGCAATGGTGTTCGGATTTTGGGTTCGCTTGGGACCCTGAGCAACAGCGACATCAGCGGCAACGTCTCGACCGGTCTATTCCTTTCCGGGGTCGGAGGTGCTTCGGTCATCGGAAACGTGATATCGAACAATCTGGGGGCAAGTTCGCATGGAGTGCAGATCCTAAGCAACATCAGCGACCCTGTCTTGATGTTGGGCGATTCCAACCTCGCGCTCACACGAGGCAACCGAGTCTTTGGCAACGGAGGCACCGGAGTACTGGTCTCTGGAAACGTACAAGTCGCAGGGAATACCATCTACGGGCATTTGGCAAACAACGC
>JBEBHM010000873.1:0-3342 GCA_040080875.1 Pirellula sp. | reverse complement strand
ACGACAGATGCCTATCCGTTCCTCATTTTCCTGTCGCACAATCTTCCTGTCGATCCCCATGAGCTTCGCGTCGTTACTCGAACAGCATGACCTGACTCTAGTGGGACCCAAATCGTAAAAATTCGGTTCCGCTAACTTCGTGAAGGTTCGGGTTCTAGGACATTCCCCGTGTGTCAATCGTGACGTCCATGCTGTTGAGTGTTTGGGAATGTTCATTGCCGAGCACACGGCGTTCAGCCTCCAAGGCCTCAACCAGAAGCGGTTCCGGCAACCGTGGGCTACCCTTCGTACTGAGCAAGCCTTGAACTTCCACGACCGTGTCCGAACCAGGCGAGTGCGAGCCGACTTGAGCATCGCTTAGTGGTTCAACCCCGACGCGCAAGTCCTCAGTCGGTTCCGTGTTGCCAGTTGCAGGCTGAATGTTGTTCGATGCGGAAAGTACGTCGCTTAATGATGAGCCGCTTAATGGGAGAGTTTGACGTCGAAGCTCGCGCAGTTGATCGATCACGGTCGCCAAGTTTTGTCCGTGAATCAGTTGCATGGCATAGAAGTGGATCCCGCGTTCCTCTCCGAACGAATATACCGAGACGATATTCGGATGGTCCAAGGAAGCTGCCGCACGAACTTCGTTGCGAAAGCGTTGCAGTTGCTTTTGGTCCACGATGCCTGCGAACGGCAGGATCTTCAAGGCAACCTTACGTCCCCCCATGGAGATCTGCTCCGCCACGTAGACGACACCCATGCCGCCGCGACCTAGCTCGTTTAGGATGCGAAAGTCGCCCAGCCTTTTTTCGCGACCAAAGTCGGTTTCGAGAGACACGCTGCCGCCGGAGGAATAGCTGTCGCCGACGACCTCTAATGCGCGAAGGGATTGACGGATGACATCGGCGAGTTCAGGATGCTGACGGGCAATCTGTTCAATCTCTTGATGTTCGCCACGCGACCGACGCTCTAGATAATCGTCCACGACGACTCCTAGAATATCAGCCAGCTGTTCTGAATTCGATGTTTTTGGAATGATCATTTGAGAATCAGTTAGTTTAGGTATGCGTCAGTACTAACTCAGCTTGCGAGCCAGCTCTTTGGTAGGGACGACAGATGCCTATCCGTTCCTCATTTTCCTGTCGCACAATCTTCCTGTCGATCTCCATGAGCTTCGCGTCGTAACTCGAACAGGATGACGTGATTCTAGTGGGACCCAAATCGCAAAATTCGGTTCCGCTAACTTCGTGAAGGTTCGGGTTCTTCTAACGCACGAGGCGGCGAGGGTTGGTAGCGATTCGGTCGAAGCCTGAAGTTCGCCGCCTAAGATGGCAGCAGCATAGATGAATCCAACCAATACAAATGGCCAGATTCCCTGATTTTCCTCCGCTTTTTATCGAAACGGTACCGGACACCTTTATCTCAGCGCAAGTCGATTGCGTGCTCCAAGTACGCCTTGAGACAAATCGACATGTGTGTCCAGCCACCGCAGTTCTCATGACTGGCCTTGTACCCTGGCTCATCGTGTAGCCAGCCCGCTTCGCTGATGCTGATCATGGTCGTGGTCTCGCTCAAGCTCTCGAATTCCATAATGACCATAACCGGATAGCTGCCAGTCGTAAGCTTCTTCCAGGCAACGGTATCGAGCTCCAATTCGATCCGTTCGTTGCGAACGATTCGCTTGACAATCACTGGATAGTCGCCCCACTGCCCCCAATGCCAAACAATCTCTTGTCCCTCTCGCAATGGGCCACTCGCCTTGTCGACGAAGTATCTTGCAAGCTGCCGGTCGTCGATGACCGCCTCAAAAACCTCGCTGACCGGGCGAGCAATCTTGGTCTGAACCGTGTAATTTCGATCATTCATCTTCTGCAACTCCCTGGCATTCACTGCATCCATATGGTATAAATACATAACATATTATCTCAGGATAATCGATACAATCCAGGAACACAAATGCCGACCAAAATAGGCCGAGCTATGCCAAAACGGAGCCGAGTTGCCCCCGAAAGAGAAGACCGCGTTTTTAAGGCGTTGGCCAATCGCGATCGACGCGCCATTCTAGACTTCGTGAGCGAACAGCCACGCTCCACTGGGACCGTATGCGAGCTGCTGCCCGAGTTAGACCGATGTACCGTCATGCTGCATCTGAAAATCCTCGTGCAAGCGGAGCTTCTCATAGCAAAGAAAGTAGGACGAAGCAAACTGCACTACTTCAATGCGGTCCCGATCCAAAGGGTTTACGAACGCTGGATCAAGCGGATTGCACAACCGGCGGCAAAATTGTTAACTGCGATCGCAACCGACCTGAAACGCTGATCCTAGTCCTATAGGAGCGAGCGTCATTCTGCTCACATGGAGCGGAAACCGTCAAGGTTTTCGAGGCGTTGTCGAAACGCTTGACGCGTTCCACTACCTCAGAATTGCCCGCCATCATTTAGTGAAGGCGATCGCCTTCGATTATGGGAGAGTGCACAACCGCGGCTAACGCCCTACCGCGAATGAATAATCCTGGCTAGCCGCGTTTTAATCGCAAATCATCGCATCGCAGCTAGCGCTTGCGGCTCATGTAATTCCTCTATTCACTCCGGAGCTGACCGTTCCAACGAGAATCGATCGAGTCGGAACCAAAGCGATCGTCCGACCTCCCCGATACTCATGGGAGTTCCTTCGTAGGCGATCTTGACCTCGTGTCTTCCAGGCCCAAGTTTCAACGGCACAGAAAAAGGCGTCCCAGTCACAGGCAAGTCTAATGTCGTTAAAGGAAATAATTTGCTTGAGATTTTCATGCTCGCTGGCTTTTCTGGAACGGCAGAGAACGCCGTCCATTTGAGCTCGCAAGCAATCTCTTCTTGAGAATGATTCCACAAATATACCGTCGCAATGCGATGCGTACACCACCGCCACCGAACCCAACTCGGGTCGCTTTTGGCTGGCGTTTCTGCGACTCGAAACTCGCCACCAAATCGCAGTTCGAGACTCGGCAAGACTCGCTCTCGCTCGTTCTTTAGTTCATCTTCGGAAAGAGCCTTGAGCAATTGGTTGCGATACTCTCGCATGTCAAACACATAACGGCTCTTGCCATCGAAGAGAGGATTGCTATCCACGTTGGCTTTCAAATAGGCCATCCTTTTCTCATCGTCGGCCAACCGCAGCCGATGATCGATCAAGATGGCATGAAAGCCAGCAAGCGCAAGGGTTTTGACCATCTCGTCGGGTGGTTGCTTGACCACCTGCATCTGCCATTCGTATGCGCGTCGATACAGCATGACAGGATTGCTCCATCGGAAGCCGTCGGTATGCAGGTAGTTTCGGAAATGTTCGTATCCTATTTTTCCATCATCGAACGGAAACATGGAT
>JBEBHM010000872.1:0-3344 GCA_040080875.1 Pirellula sp. | reverse complement strand
CCCCTGACCTTCGTGGGCGCCCTGATCCTCGGCCTCGGAGAGTCCTACGCCGTCGGCTACCTGCCCACGAACCAACAGATCACGTCGGTGTTCGGCTGCGAGTAATTGGCCGCATTCTGCGCCAGGGTCGTGAAAACCTCGTAGAGAATGAAACGATCGAGCGTAAGCAGCGAGTTGCGGAGCAAGCCGGTTACAGTTTTTGATAGCCGTTTTTCATGATTTGCAGGATTTGGGTCAATAGTTCTTCTTCTTCGATCGGTCCTGTCTTGCGGAAGACAACTTTGCCACCTGGGGCGACCAACATGGTATGTGGCTGAGGACCCGACCATTCCGGATCCAGAGCTTGGATCAGTTTGTCCATGCTCGGTTCGGTGTACAAATAGTTGTTGGATTTGCGTCCTTCTTTTTCAAGCGATGCCTTGAGCTTGGCGGGCAACGCAGCTCGATTCTTTTCTAAGAATGCCAACGCGCGATCGCGATCCTGTGGCGTATCTGTGGTGATCGTAATCATTTCGAAGTCGCGCAGCCCCATTCGGCGCGAGACTCGAACCAAGCCTGGAAACTCCTTCACGCATGGGCCGCAAGTTGTTGACCAAACGTTGAATAACCGGTACTTGTTGGTTTCGTTTTTGGCCAGTTTGGCGATCCCTTCGGCTGTGATGTCGTCGAGTGTGACTGGTTCCTTTTCCCAGCGTTCGTTGTCTTTGACGACCGTCGAGATCTTTTCACGCCACTTGGTCGAACACCCGAAGGGTTTCGTTTCGGGGACGCTAACCGACTTGCCAGCGAGCAACGCTAGAATTGCATCGCGAGCGTCCTGCCGTTTGACGGTAGCCGGATCCAGGAATCGCGAGTCGTCGAGCCACCCTTGATAGCGAAGTTTGCGATCGCGGTCGAAGATAAAGACGTGCGGAGTCGCAAGGCAGCCATACTTTTTTGCGACCGATTGCGTGTCGCCATCGTACAAGTAGGGGAATATAAAGCCTTCGTCTTTGGCGTAGAGCTTCATGTGCTCGAAACTGTCATCGTATTTCGAATAACCCAATTCGTCCTGCCGCAATCCGTCTCCGGAGTTTGGGTTGATGGCCACCACCGAAAAGCTCTTGCTCTGCAGTTCTGCCAGCAATTTGAGCAAGCGAGGATCTTGGGCGTGGCACACGGGGCAGTGGTTCGAAGTGAAATAGACCATCAAGATGTCCGATTTCTGAAAGTCACCCAAGGTCCAATCCCGCCCATCAATACCAGGCAATTTGAAATCGGGGGCTGATTCGCCGATGCCCAGCTTGTGGAAGCCCGGTGGATCCTGTGCGACCATACTGGACGAATACAAAACCGCCGCCAACGTCATTCCCAACCCTGTTAACCAAGCTCGCATCATAAGCCTCACAAGTAAACGCTGTCTGGAATCAACCCAACGAATCCTCGCATTCTAGCACTTTCATGGAGGTACCGCAGTCCTCTTCTTGAGCCAGCTGGGTGAGACCATTGGCAAGGTAAGTCAACAAGATTGCGGAATTCTTGTACACTTGTATCCTTCGCCGGACGAAACTAATCGTGTGTGGAGAATGTCTTAGTGGAAAGAGTTTATCCTTCGGTAGATTTTGTTGGGCAGATGATATTGTTGGGTTCGGGAACATCTGTTGGCGTGCCTGCAATAGGGTGCGGTTGTTCGGTTTGCACCAGTACCGACCCAAAAAACAACCGGACACGTTCGGGGGCCATCCTGGGTTTGCCGGCGGGAAATCTGTTGATTGACACGTCGCCGGACCTTCGGCATCAATTGTTGCGCGAGGGAATCGGTATGATCAATGCGGTTCTTTTCACGCACGAACATGCCGACCACTTGCACGGCATGGACGATTTGCGTCTTTTTCCGTTTTTGCTTGGCCATGCAGTCCCGCTTTACTGTACCAAGCATGTGGAGTCTCGCATTCGACGCGTGTTTGACTATGCCTTTTCCGAACAAGAACATACGCATCCTGGGGCGGCGCCCAAACTTCAGCTTCACACGATTCTGGACGACCAATTCGAAGTGCTGGGAGAGCGAGTTCAGCCAATTCCTCTGTTGCATGGGCCGAACTGCAAGGTTCTGGGCTTTCGTTTTGGCAATGTCGCGTATTGTACCGACACCAACTTCATTGCAGAATCGAGTCTGGCGCTGATGCAACATTTGGATGTTCTCGTACTGGATGCGCTGCGATTTACTCCGCATCCAACCCACTTTTCTGTTGAGCAAGCTCTTGAAGTCGTTTCGATCCTCAAGCCAAAGATGACCTACTTAACGCACTTGTCACATGACCTTGACTACGAAGCAACCAATGCCTTGTTGCCCAGTCATGTCAGGCTGGCCTACGACGGATTGCGTATTCGACTCACATGAGCAAGCTTATTTCTTCGGAACGACTGCGTGGCGCCATTCTGAACGTCGTGGCGGACCTAGAGCGTCTCAAGGGCTCGCAAGATCACTGGACGGGCGCCCTATCGACATCGGCTCTATCGACCGCGACAGCGGTGAGCGCGATGTCGATTTGCCGCAATCAGTTTCGCAGCGATGCGATGCCAGAGAGGCAGCCATCGCATGATCCAAAGTATTCGCCCACTGCCTGGGACTCGCTCATCGAGCGAGGCAGTGCTTGGCTTGCCGCCGCTCAAAATTCGGATGGAGGATTCGGAGATACCGATCGATCGCTTTCTAACATCGCGACTACCTACTTAGTGTTGGCGGCTTGGAAATTGGCCGGCCATTGCGAACGCTATGCGACTCAAGAGCAATTGGCTCGTCAGTATGTCGAACGCATGGGAAGCTGGGATGGATTGCGGAAACGTTATGGCAAGGACAAGACGTTTGTTGTACCGATCATGACCAACTGCGCTTTGGCTGGCCTTGTCGATTGGAAAGAAATTCCGGCATTGCCATTCGAAGCGGCAGCACTTCCTCAGTCTTGGTACAGGTTGGTTCAATTGCCGGTTGTGAGTTATGCGATTCCTGCGCTGGTCGCGATGGGGCAGGCTCATTTTCATCATCGAGCGCCGTGGAACCCGATCGTTCGATGGATTCGCACTGTTTCGATCCAACCAACGCGCCGGGTGTTGACACGCATGCAACCGACGAGCGGGGGCTATCTTGAGGCGGTCCCACTTACTAGCTTTGTATTGATGAGTCTAGCGTCGATAGGCCAAACGAATTCGCGAGTGTCGGTGGAGGCTCGCAAATTCATCATCGATTCCGTTTTGCCGGATGGGAGCTGGCCGATCGACACGAATCTTGCAACTTGGGTGACGTCGTTGGCGTCGGTTCCCTACTTTGCGACTTCGGTGGATCTGTTGAGTCCAACGCGGGGGCT
>JBEBHM010000871.1:0-3346 GCA_040080875.1 Pirellula sp. | reverse complement strand
GCCAATGGCGGGGGCCCTGAATACCGGGGAAAATGCGGTTAGCAGTGAAGGTGAGCCGCCGCTGCGTTACATCCCTTGGCGGACAGGGGCGACCGTCATCTGAGAGAGCGAGCGGACTGTCGATGGGCTGCGTCAAATCGTCTGGTAGATCCGCGATAAAAACTTCGAAGATGCTTTCGCCAGTGGTACTAATGGCAGATCCTTGAAAGGCCAACGCACGATTCTGCCGAGTGCCGTCTGGTCGCACATAACCCTTCGTGCCGACCCAAGCCTCCTCGGACGCCCGTTTGATTTCGTCCGAACCGGGATGGGGATTCGCCGTCGTACGCGAAACGATAACCGAATAAAATTCGCCGGGATGATTGCGGTCGTTATCCGACGGCACCCGAACTGGATGGCCAGGCGCACTTACTCCGATGTCTCGGAGGTCGCTTTCCACCAGCGCGTCGTTATAGGTAAAGCTGATCCAGTCGCCGGTCGAATCCCAGACGTGAACATGCGAACCGCCTCGCAACGCGCCAGGTGTGAAAGGTATGGTAAGATCGCGCGCATCGAGATTCACCGCGATGCCCCGCTTGCCCCAGTCCACAATCACACCCTGTCGATGACTGAAACTATATTGCCAATCGGTTGTGGGATTTTCCGGGCCGAGAATGAATGCGACTTTCCACTCTCGCGGATGCCAGGTCACCACGCCGCAATGAGCACCATCGGTTGACTCATAGAGCCTCTGGACTTCTCCTGTGAAGACATTTACTGCTTCTATCGTGCAGCCATCAAACGCCGTACCCTTATCGCCAAATCGCGTGTCGTATGCAATCCACTGGCTGTCGGGCGACCAGACACCCGTGTTGGTGAGGTTATGCCCTTTTGGGGCAGATGTTATTTGACGTTCCATCGTACAGGTCAAACTATTTCGCATGGAAGTAATCCTTCGTGGACTCGGGAATGGGTGCCATCGCCTGGACCAGCGGCCCAAGTAGCGTCGGAATGTCCGTCTCGATGATGTCCGCTCCGCGGCGCAAGAAGGCGCGGTAGTCCGATTCGAGTTGCCGAATGTCGGGCACCAGTCCGCTTGCCACTTTGCGGTCGAGATTTCGCGAGGTGCCGATCATGCAGCTTGCCCCCTTGCGGTGAATGAACTCATAGATCGCCTTGTCCTCCGGCGGCGTGTGCCCGACGAAGGCCACCACATTCCGCCACGGAACGCCGAGTTGGTCGAATTGCTCTGCCTTTTCCAGATTCGGGATCATCACTTCCATCATCACGTTCGGGTTGAGTGCGTGGCAGGCCTGCACTTCCTTGAAACTCATCACGATCACCATCGCGTAAGCCGCGGCCTTGTGTTGCGTGATCTTTTTGACCCGCTCCGTAGCTGGCACGTCCTTCTGGTCCAGCACGACGACGGTCCTCCCGCGTGCCCATTCGAGCACTTCATCGAGCGAGGGAATCTGGAAAGGCGTGACATTGCCCTCGATGTCCTTTAGCCGAAGTTGCTTCAACTCCGATAAAGTGAAATCCGCCACGCGACCATTGCCCGTGGTGGTGCGCTCCAGTGTTGCATCGTGATGCACCACGATGGCGCCGTCCTTGGTGTAACGAGGATCTATTTCCATGATCGCGAACGTGTGCCGGAGCGTGTTTTCAAACGTGGCGATGCAATTCTCCGGAAGCCCCCTCTGAGCGCCGCCGCGATGGGCGCTGACAAAAGGGAGTGGCTTTCCCGTCGGTTGAAAAAGATCCTGCAACCCGCGCGAAGTCTGCGGGTCTATTAAATGCACCCGAGGCGAGCCCTCCAACTCACGCGCAGTGTCTTGAGCAAACGCCAAACTCTGTACCATTTGCAAAGTGATATACAGCAGCGTGATATGCAGCAGCGCGATTAGGAACAAAATCCGCTTTTTCATTTTGCTGGGAGTCACTTGGCAGATGGTTTTGCTTTCCGAAAAATGCGATCACGGTTTGAATCGAAAGTTTCGGCTCCTAAATGACGGAACAAAGAAGATTATAGAGGCTGAACCGATCATCCAGTTATGGGACTCGCTCTATTTGCCGGAGAACCACGGTGTTTTCGCAAAAAAAGGGGATTATGGCTGGTACGTTGGAAGGGTCAACCAAAGTTTTTTCCTCGAAACTGATTCGACGTGAATGTGGGTATCTAATCAAATCGTTAAACTGAACGCTTCGGGTTACCTCTTTGTTTCAAGCGGATCGAATTTATGAAAATCCTACGTCCATATTTATTCTCAATGCTGTTGGCGATCTACATATCCTGTGATGTGACCGGCGAGGATTCACCAATACCGCGCAGCACGCCCGAAGCTCAAGGGGTTTCTTCGACCGCAATCCTTGAGTTCATCGAACATGCGGATAGCCAGATAAACACCATGCACAGCTTCATGCTGTTGCGCCACGGACAAGTGGTGTCAGAAGCGTGGTGGCATCCAGAGTCGGCTAATAAACCTCATGTGCTTTTTTCGCTTAGCAAAAGCTTTACCTCAACCGCTGTCGGAATGGTAGTCGCGGAAGGCAAACTAAGTATTGATGATCCGGTACTCAAATTTTTCCCCGATGAAACGCCCGTCGACGTATCCACAAATCTCAAGGCGATGCGAGTGCGCGATCTTCTCACGATGTCGACAGGTCATCAGGAGGAAGTCAATTTGAAATCCAAAGAAGAATGGAAGCGAACGTTTCTCAGCCATCCGGTTCCGCACAAACCTGGTACACACTTCAAGTACAACACGCCAGCAACTTACATGTTGTCGGCAATCGTGCAAAAGGTGACGGGACAAACAGTGCTCGATTACTTGCAGCCTCGTCTGTTCGATCCCTTGGGGATCGTGAAACCGCAGTGGGATAACAGTCCTGAAGGAATCTCACTCGGTGGCTACGGACTATTTCTTTGTACGGAAGATATCGCCAAGTTCGGTCAACTCTACTTGCAAAATGGTAACTGGCACGGCAAGCAGTTGGTACCAGCCCAATGGATTGAACAAGCAACATCCAAGCAAGTTTCCAACGGCAGCGACCCCGCTCGCGATTGGGATCAGGGTTACGGATTTCAGTTTTGGCGTTGTCGTCACGGAGCCTATCGAGGTGACGGCAAAGATGGCCAGTTCTGCATCCTGCTTCCGAAATTGGACGCAGTCATTGCAATCACGGCTAACACCGGCGACATGCAAGCTGAGCTGAACGTGGTATGGGATAAACTGTTGCCTGCTTTTCACGACAAACCACTTCCAGATAACCCTCGCGACCAAGCCAAGCTCCTACAACTAGTTAGCGAGTTGAAAGCAAAGAAATAGCGTTGTGATTGCGATGCGCGACGCTCGAGCGGCGGCGG
>JBEBHM010000870.1:0-3346 GCA_040080875.1 Pirellula sp. | reverse complement strand
AGCCAAACTGAGTTGGTTTTACGGCGACCCATCAGCCAAAATGGGAATGGAAGCCAAGTACAAACGCATTTCGAAAGAAGCCTGCGGCGAAAAGTGCACCGAGTAGCAGTTTTGCTCCGCAAAACTGTGAGCACGTAGCAGTGCGTCCGAATCTCCGATGCGGACCTTCGTAGTAGCGTATCGCCGAGACGCTGACGACAACGTAATATCCAAAACATATCCGTTTCAATCCTTTTAACTTAAACCCAACGGCCATGAAAACGTCTCATCGGACTTTCTACCATCGATGTTTGATTTCGTTGTTTGCATGGCTCTTATTGGCATCTCCTAGCCTGGCAGTGGATCCATATGGGCCCGCGGATGCTAAGCTGACCATCGTAGTCATGGACCCGATGGCAGCTCCATTGGCGTGCGACTGCGTTCAAGGATACGCGCAGCGCAAGTAAGACCGGCTGGCTGATTTTGTGCGTGAACAGCTTGGACAGACCGTCCGGGTCGTTTGGGCCGTGTCGCTTGAATCCGCTTCGAAGATACCTGGTTGGAAACAAGCCGACGTCGTCATCGGCAAGGATTCTGTGATTCGATTCGATGGCAAGAAGAACAAGCTTGATCTGGAACCGGTTGCTTCGCTGACCGACATGAACGGAAGCACGATGCAACGAGGCTTATTCGTGGCACTCCGCGACGCTCCCGTTTCAACCTTGCTCGATATCGAAGGTTACAAAGTATTGTGGGGTCCCGAGGATTGCGATGAGAAATCGAAAGCCCCCCGACAAACACTTAAGGAACTGGAGATTGCGACCGCCGAGGGAGTTGTCTGTCAAAGTTGCTCCATCGCAGCCAAAGATTTGATGGCACTCCCAACCGGGAGCAAGGCCGTGGCTGTCATCAGCAGTTATGCCGCGCCGCTGTTGGAGGGCTGCGGCACGATCAAGAAAGGGGACTTGCGAATCATTGGCCAAAGCGACGAAGTGCCATTTATTTCTGCGTTCGTCTCCAAGGCATTGCCGATGCCGTTGCAGAATGCCATCCAAAAATCACTTTTGGAAATGAAGTCAGACAACATGCTACAAGCCTTGGAGACGAAGTCGGGCTTTGTTGCGTATAAATTGCCGCAAAAAAAAAGCTGAGTGAACCTCATCCGGGCTGGAACCAATGGCGGGGCGCCCATCGAGACGGCCTCGCGGATTGGCTCCCATCGCAATGGACGACTCCGGAACGGATTTGGAGCTTTCCGCTGCCTAGCCTTGGAATCGGTGGAGTTGTTGCAACCGACGATTTTGTCGTAGTGTCGAGTCGAGATACCAACGACGCCTCCGATTGGTTCGTTTGCCTGGACAGCGCCACCGGCATCGAAGTTTGGAAACACAGTTACGTCGCCAAGGGCAATCTCGACTACGGCAACTCACCTCGGGCCGCACCCCTCATCGTTGAGCCCAACGTATACTTGCTAGGCGCATTCGGAGATCTAAGCTGCCTTGACTTGGAAAATGGCTCTGTTCGTTGGCGCAAGCATTTGATCAAGGATCTGGGAGGAACGATTCCGGCCTGGGGCTATTGTAGTTCGCCACTGTATTTCCGAGATCGCTTAATTGTCCAGCCAGGCGGAAGCCAGTCGCATATGATCGCTCTCGATCTTAAGTCGGGCAAAACCATTTGGAAGAACAGCGGACGGGCTGCGGCCTACGCTTCGCCGATGTTGTTTGCCCATCGGAATCAACATCAAGTCATCGCTTATGACGTTGAGAGTTTGGGTGGCTGGTCCCTTGATGACGGGACACGCTTATGGGAAATGAAACCGAAGAACAGTTCCGACTTTAATGTACCCACGCCGATCGTGACGCCTCATGGAATTGTGCTGGTATCGGAGAATAACGGCACACGTCTGCATCTTCTCAACGGCGATGGGATGTTGCAAATGCAACCTGCTGCGAGATTCGAAGACCTGTGTGGGGACACGCATACTCCCATTTGCTTGAGCGACATGTTGGTGGGAACCCATCAAGGGCTGTACGTTCTCGACCTGAAAAACCGACTGGAGCTCGCACATCATGTCGAGATGAAGGAACTGGATGGCAATTGCAGCATCATAGGATTCGAAAACCGAGCATTGATATTGAATCAGGACGCGAATCTATCACTTTTCGAGATCGAAGGTGGAAAGGCCAAACTGTTGGGTAAAGCGCAACTTGATGTGGCCAAGGGCGAAATTCTCTCGCATCCTGCGGTACACGGCGGTGTGCTTTACGTTCGCACGTCCAACGCTGTTGAGGCTTGGTTGTTGGGCGAAAAGTAATCGGTGGGATCGAACTTATTCGGGCTCTTGTATTGGATTGGGATCGGGTGGAGTCACTGATCATCTTAGGGGCAAAAAGGGCGAATCGATAATTCATCAATCCATCATGACACGCTCATCGATTCTTTACATCGAAACCGTACCATATCGCTTTCGACATGTGATCACAACCGATCGAGAAACACGTGCCAAGCATGAAATTGAAAATTCAACATTTCTCTGCGGTTTCTGTTAGGTTGCTTCTGTCGGCAGTCGTTGTCGCAACAGTTGCCTTCGCCGCAACTCTGGACGAGTCATCTCGCTCCCAATTGAGAGCAGTTCGTAGCTTTCAGATGGGTTTCGATGGCTACTCCGGTGCCGTCGACTCTGAGATTTGGGCGTTGGCACCTACGACCATCCTTGAAAACAATCCGAACGCATCGTCGGACGCGAACAATGACGGAGGCGAAAGCCAAGTTCTCATTCGTTTTGATGGCATTTTGGGTTCCGATCATCATCAGGTACCCAAAGGCGCTCATATCGTGTCGGCAAAACTATATGTCAGCGCCTTTGACCAAGGTAACACGGTCAATCTTCATCGCATGCTTGTCCCGTTCACGAAGACAGTAACTTGGAGCTCGATGGTGGATGGTGCTTCCGCTGACGGTTTCGAAGCAGCCCGCCACAAGGACAGTTTCACGTTTGGCAAGATCGCGGCAAACAGTTCAACCGTTGTTTTTGACGTCACCGATACGGTGCAATTTTGGTCGAGCGGCCATCCGAATCATGATTGGGTATTCATCAACACGGGCGGTAATGGCTGGGACTTTTATACCGGCGAATTCGAAGACAAAAAGCAGCGTCCAAGACTTGTGATCGAATTCAACGATACTTCAAGAAAACCCTCGACTCCAAACCAACCCAAGGAAGCTACGGACCATGTTTCGACGAATCGGTAATCAAACTCCCATTGCAATGATGCCGGCGACCAAACTGCGTGATCGGCGCAACTTCATGTAAGTTGGTTGGCTGGGGGGCGCAGGTCTTACATTAGGTAACATGCTGCAGTTG
>JBEBHM010000869.1:0-3350 GCA_040080875.1 Pirellula sp. | reverse complement strand
GATATCTGCGAAAACTCGCTGCCCTGATTCCATTTGAACGAACCTGCGGGATTTAATCTAATTGTAAAACCAAGCGTGGGATTAGGGTTTTAATAGCCAATACGTCCGCCTCGGAGATGCGGACCTACACTGAGTCCGCCTCGGACACTTGGACCTGCGTTTTTGATAAGCTATTGGTGCAGCTCGCCTAAGCTAAGCTACATGCCCCCCAAACTTCATCCACCGATGTATTATGAAAAACATCCTACACCTTGCCGTTCTGCCGCTGATCCTATTTGCACACCATCTCCATGGAGCGGCACCGTCCAAGCCGAATATCATCTTCATCATGGCGGATGACCTCGGTTATTCGGACATTGGATGTTACGGTGGCGAGATCGAAACGCCCAACTTGGATTCGTTGGCAAAGAACGGATTGCGATTTACTCAGTTCTACAACACCGCTCGATGCTGGCCTACGCGCGGCGCGTTGCTCACAGGATACTATGCACAGCAAATTCATCGCGACGCTTTGCCTGAGCTAGGAGGCGGTGGCCAAGGTACCCGTCAGAAATGGGCTCGTCTGCTTCCCGATTATCTGAAAGCCGCTGGCTATCGCAGCTACCACAGTGGCAAGTGGCACGTCGATGGTAAGGTCCTTGCATCAGGTTTCCTGCGGTCGCTCGACATGCGAAATCAAGGCAACTTCTTTACTCCCGCCGGAAACTCGATCGACGATGTCCCCGTCCCCGCAACGACCTCTAAGGAAGGATACTATGCCACGATTGCGACCGCAGACCATGCCATAGAGTGTCTTAAGGAACACGCTACAAGTCATGCGAATACGCCTTTCTTCCAGTACATCGCATTCATTGCCCCGCATTTCCCGTTGCATGCGCTGCCTGAAGATATTGCCAAGTATCGCGATCGCTATTTGAGTGGTTGGGATGCGATGCGAGCGGCTCGCTATGCAAAGCAAAAACAATTGGGGATCACGAAGACCTCGCTCTCGGTCTTGGAACGAGAAGTTGGACCACCCTATCCATTCCCCGAAGCGATCGTGAAACTTGGACCGGGTGAAGTCAATCGCCCATTGCCCTGGTCTGAACTCAACGACGAACAACGTCGTTTTCAAGCCACCAAGATGGCCATCCATGCGGCGATGGTCGACCGTATGGACCGAGAAATTGGACGAATCATTGCTCAACTCAAATCGATGGGAGCTATGGACAATACTTTGATCCTATTTGCGTCCGACAATGGTGCGAGTGCCGAGATCATGGTCCGGAATGGTGGTCACGATCCCACCGCACCCATGGGGAGCGAGAAATCCTATTTGTGCCTCGGCCCTGGATTTTCATCGGCGTGCAACACTCCTCATCGACGACACAAGACATGGGTGCATGAGGGTGGAATCAGTACAGCACTCATCGCCCATTGGCCTGCCGGCATCCAAGCGACCAACGAATTGCGTCAAACACCAGCGCACATGATTGACTTCGTGCCTACCGCCTTAGAGCTCGCAGGAGTCAAAAAACCGACAGAGTGGGACGGCGAGCCCATCCCCGCAGCCCCCGGCAAGAGCCTCGTTCCTGCATTTGCCAAAGACCAGACAATCGAGCGAGACTGTTTGTGGTGGCTGCATGAGGGGAACCGCGCTGTTCGCGTCGGTGACTGGAAATTGGTAGCCGCAAAGAACGATCCGTGGGAGCTATATGATCTTTCCATCGATCGGGCCGAGCAGAATAACCTAGCCACCAAGATTCCTGAAAAGGCGATCGAATTGCAAAAGGTCTGGGAAAGCCAGACCGAGAGTTTTGTCGAGCTAGCAAAGAAGACAGCCAAAAATTGATGAGGGTTGAGGGGTGAGAGTTGAGGGCAAGCAGAAACTGCCAATTCAACTTACAGTTTATTGCGCACCATGTCGGAATGTTCGCCTTTTTGGACATCCTACGAGAATGGAACTCGTACAATGAGAATCCCTAGATCCTCTCGCCTCCCAAAAAGTAGATCCAATGATGAACAGAATTTCCTCTCGTCCATGCAAAGTCCTTAACGAATTCACAGCATCAAGGAATCGCGTCCGAGCACGGCTTCGGCTGGAGATGCTTGAGAAGCGGCAATTGATGGCGGGCGACTTGATGGACAGTATTCAGGGGTCGATTGCCAACTATCGATCTGAATTTGACTTTGATCAAAATGGTTCGGTGCAATGTTTCGATGCGCTTTGGGTTGCCAATCGAATCGCAACGCAATCGGTCGCTCAGGATCCCTCGGCATTGGATTTGGATCGAACATACTCTGCCGAAGATTTTTCCAACGTCGTCAATTTCATCAATCAATATGACGAGACTGAAAATCTTGACAACGGCTTAGCGTTCGTGGACCAGATGCAATCTGAAGGCTTTGCTGCCGATAAGACTTTTGAATCGTCATTTAGTCTATTGGCCAAGGGAGGAGGAACTCCCAAAACACCATTCGACTATTGGCGAATCGGAAGTCCAATCGATGATGATACAGAAACGGCTCGCTCGGGTGGACTTGCGATGGTAGGTGGCGGAACCGATGTCGACGAAGTGTTTGAGTGGATGGGAACAAAGGCTATGGGGAAAAAGGATGGTGGCGGCGACTTCCTCGTGATTCGCGCGACGGGTACCGACGCCTACAACCCGTACATTGATGAGCTCGTCCCAGGCATGAACTCAGTCGCGACGCTCTTGATTCCCGATGCGACCGCTGCTTCAGACCCTCGAGTCGCCCAAATTATCCGCAACGCAGAAGCCATTTTCATTGCAGGCGGCGATCAAGGGGATTACGCCAAATTTTGGAACGATACGTCGGTCGAAGATGCGATCTACGATGCAATGCAAGATAACAATGTGCCGATCGGAGGGACAAGCGCTGGCTTAGCCGTTCTCGGCGATTTCGACTTCACTGCATTTACGGGAAAAACGATCGTATCCAACGATGCGCTGATGAATCCTTACAATTCCGCCATCACCATCGACGGAGTCGGGGGAGATGGATTCCTTGCCGGACGGGAAGTCCCTGCGACGTACCGAACGACGTTGTCATTGATGAACATCCTCGATGATACGATTACCGATTCCCATTTTCGTCAGCGGGATCGCATGGGACGATTGATTACATTCATGGCAAGGATTGACGCTGACGGCGGCCGTATTGCACCTGGGGCAACTGTGCGTGGTATTGGAATCAATGAGCAAACGGCGCTCCTCGTCGAACCCGATGGAATGGCCAGCGTCATTGGCAACCCCATCCCCGCAGGTTCAACAGAAGTTCGTTCGGTTTATGTTATGAAACACGCTGTCGGCGAAACTCGCCCGCTAACGAGCCCGCTGACCTATACC
>JBEBHM010000868.1:0-3352 GCA_040080875.1 Pirellula sp. | reverse complement strand
GGCGTGAAGGGTAGCTAGTACTACAGCGCAACATGTGGCGGTTTTGCTCCGCAAAACCGGTTGGGCGTTTTGTTATGGCAGCCTCAACGCCATCCTGCGCCGTCGTGCTAGCTAGTCTGCAGAAGTCAGGTGCCTCCCCAACGAATTCCTTGACTCCTCACCGAAACAAGTTGGGCGCACCCAAAGTCTGCAAAAGTTTCACGGTTTCCGAATTGCACCTAAATCTTTAGGTGCAATACTTGACGCCCGTTTTGCATGCTGCTATACCTAATTTATTAGGTTAGGCCACCATGCCCGCCTGCCGCGAAAGCAAGGGAAGCTGCGAAATTTTCGCGAGCGACGCAAACCGTTTGCTGGCGCGGTGGGCTCGTATTTGTAGGAGAAGTTATTACATGACGTCGGATTCAAATCCAACGGATCGAGAAGTGGATATTCTCAAGGTCCTTTGGGAAATCGGTGAAGCTTCGGTGCGCGATGTCCACGCAAGGCTCGTCGAGCATTCGGGCCTTCATTTCAATACCATCCAAACGCAGCTTCGGATCATGGACGCGAAAGGCTTAGTCGAAAGCCGCCGCGATGGACGTACGCTTTACTATCGACCGTTGTGCACGCGGCAACAGGTCTCTTCAAATTTCTTGCACAAGGTTTACGACGGAGCCATCAACCAACTTGTGCTCAATATGCTTTCTTCGAAAAAAGTCTCTTCCAAGGAATTAGACGAATTGGAAGCGATCATTGCTCAGGCCCGCAAAAAAAGGGGGAAATAAACATGAACTTCGAATTTATCGATCGCTGGATTGTCGGTTCGGCCATCTTGGGAACCGTTGTTTTATTGCTCGGAACTATTTCGCTTCTGATCGTAAGACATCCGTTGCTTCGCATACGCATCATTCAATCGGCGTTACTTGCGTGTTTGTTTGTTCCACTCGTTCATCAATTGGATTTGTTCCCAAGTTATGCGATTAAAATCCTTCCCGCTTCAGCAAAAGAGAATTTGCATGTCGCGGCAAGTATTGTTGTTGCACATCCTGATACAAGTCAGTCCTCTCATCAACACTCCGACGTCTTCCCGATTTCAGCAGAAGTCGTATCTCCATCGTCTCCAACGCCCAGCTTCCATGCGGCTGAAACGAGCGAAACGAGCTCGAGCCGAAATGCAAGTTCTCCAACGCAGTACTCTGTCGTGATGAAGGCAGTTCGAAGCGTGTACTTGGTCGGCGTGGGCGTCCTTACGGTTTGGCTTGCTATTGGTCTGTATGTTCGAAATCATTTGAAGCGATCCTCGCGACCTGCGGATCCTTTCGTCCTCGAGATGATGGAGAGTATCGCTTCGGACGGTTCTCGTCATGCTACCATTCTGCTCTCGAACAAAATCGATTCACCCATAATGTGGGGATGGTTCAAGCCGGTGATTGTTTTGCCTGAGCCATTTGCGCTCGCTGAAAACAAGATGCAATTAAAGTATTGCTTGGCCCATGAATGGTCACACATCCAACAGGGTGATTTTCTTTCCTTTGCATTGGCCAAAGTTGTCGGGCTGATCTGTTTCTACCAACCCCTTTTCTGGTGGCTCAAGAAGCATTTGGAACTCAGTCAAGACTTTTTGGCCGACGCCTTCGCTGCTTCGCACAACAACGATGTGATCCAGTACGCCGATTTCTTGGTCTCTCTTGCACGTCGACGTCATCAAGTATCCGGCGTTGCAGCACTTTGTATGGTGAGTGGAAGGACTTCACTGCTTTGTCGAGTTCGGATGCTGGTGCAGCGTTCCTCGCCGCTACCGATGCAAGCCAATCGATTCGCGATGTTGAGCGTTCTCGTATTGTCGATCACAATCGCGCTGGGGCTCGGTGCGGTTCGATTGACCGCCAATCCCACAACAACTCCATCATCAACTCCACAAGAGAACAAAGGCGCTGATAACGCGAAAGAAAAGACATTGCCGGCGCCTATCACCTACAAAGGCAAAGTGCTTGAGCGCGATACCAAAAAACCGATCGCCGGAGCCGTGGTCATCGTCTCTCACCAGTTGAGTCGCGACCCCAAGACCGAGCAATGGATCGAGTTGGAAAAAACCGAGCATACATCGGATGAGCAAGGCAACTACAGTTTCACGTTACCGCCCGAACAAGTTGGCGAGTCATCCCTTTACCTGGAGGTAAACGCTAAACACCCCAACTATCAACCGAAAGGCGACAGTGGCTATGCGCATTCGATGATCCTCAAGAACATCGAACAAGGTGACCCGCCTTTCTTCGAGACGATCGAATTGCATCCTGGAAAACCTGTTGCGATTCAAGTTACCGAACCTGATGGAAAACCTTCGATTGGCACACGGGTATTGGCCTACACCAAGGCACCGACCACCATTCGGGATTGGGAGTCTGGAGCGTTTCAAGATGCTGTTACCGATTCCAGCGGGAACGCCTCCATTATTGCTGCAACTCCAGGCGATGGAGTGATTTGGGTTATGCCCAAGCGATTTGCCCCCGTTGCAATTCGAATCGGAAAAGAGCGAGAGCCAAAAGATATTCGCCTTGTGTTCGGCAAAGCGATAAGCGGAGTCGTGCTGGATGCGAAAGGAAACCCAGTCTCGAATGTAGGGGTTTCGGCGGATCGAGAAGGAGACGGTGAAGCAGCCGACGAGTTTTTGAAAGGCAACGCCGTTTCTGGACATATTCGCGCCGGAGTCACCACCGACAAAGATGGTAGATTCGCTCTTTATCCACTACCAGCGGGCACATATCGTATTACCGTCGAACGGTCTGCTCATGATTCAACCGAGCCAACTACAAGAAACGCAGACCGAAGACCTCTTGAACATGTATTTGTGCCCTACAAATCAGTCATCAACGACGCCGACCCTGCCCCATTGGAGTTGCGAGCTGTGCCACACGTTTTGATTCGTGGTCGCTTCTTCGATAGCAAAGGCAATCCGCGAAGGTCGCACGAACAAAATATGTTTGGAAAATACAACGGATCCTTTACGTTCATAGAGAGCACTCTACCAGGTGCAGACGGTTGGTTCGAATTTCGGGTACCTCATGGAATGACGGAAGCCAAAGCTGATTGGATCACAAACGAGCACAGCTCCCTGCGATGGCGATTGAAGTCCGACCAGCCTTTAAAACGCTCTCGCGAAGCCGTCTTTGGAACGGTGGATGAAGACATTAACACGATCGAGATCATCCGCTATGAAGCACCGATTCTCTTAGTAAAAGTCATTGACGAAAACGGCAGCACGACCACGGAGGGAGTGCCCGAACTTCGTTACAAAGATGACGAACCATCTGTTGGATATGTTTACGGAGGAGATTTGAACTTTGAAAAACAATCGGACAAACGTTGGCGA
>JBEBHM010000867.1:0-3354 GCA_040080875.1 Pirellula sp. | reverse complement strand
AGCAATGCTGCTGATGGATTGGCGATGGCGGTGGCCATGTCCTGCAGGAAGTGGGCGGCGGGGGCTCCGTCGAGGACGCGGTGGTCAAAGGTAAGACTGAGGTAGAACATCCCCTAGCCAATATCGAACGTGGCTTTGCTCAGCCCCAGATCGTCCTGCATCGCCAAGCGCGCGAAGCCAACATTGGCCCGATCGAGTATGTTCAGCCCATACAACAAGCAGATAAACGGCATGATCCGCCAAGCAACGAGTCGAAGCGTGGACGAAGGCAGTAGGGCTGAGGAAGGCAGTAGAGAATTGACACTAGGGAGTAGTGATGGCTCTCGTTTTTCGTTCATTATTGCTCCCACTGCCCACTGCCCACTGCCTACTGCCTACTGCCTACTGCCTACTGCCTACTTCCGCGATGACTGGGTTGGTCAGTTTCCCAATGCCGTCGATTTCAATCGTCACCGTGTCGCCCGGTTGCAAGAAGACCGGCGGTTTGCGAGCTCCACCGACGCCGTGGGGAGTGCCGGTTAGAATCACCGTGCCAGCCGCCAGTCGTGTGCTGCCGCTTAGGAACTCGATCAACGTTGGCACATCAAAAATCATGTCGTTGGTATTCCAGTCCTGCATCGTCTGGCCATTCAGGATCGTGCGAATTCCGAGTGAATTTGGATTTGGAATCTCATCGACCGTTGTCAAGCATGGCCCTAACGGACAGAAGGTAGCGAACGTCTTACCTCGGCACCATTGAGTGCCACCGAACTTTATTTGCCAATCGCGAGCGCTGACGTCGTTGGCACAGGTGTAACCGAGCACATAGCTGAGTGCATCCGCTTTCGAGACGTTGTAGCATTCTCGACCGATCACCACCGCGAGTTCGCATTCATAGTCGACCGAATCGCTCTTAAGCCGTCGCGGCAGGACGATGGCTTCGCCCGGATGCTGTAGCGTTCCGCTGTTCTTCATGAAAACGACTGGCCAATCGGGGATCGGCTGGTTTCCTTCGGCCGCGTGCTTTCGATAGTTCAAGCCGATGCAGATGATGTCGCGTGGTTCCAGCGGCGCGAGAAGTTTTGCGACCGATGACGGCTCTCCCGTATCCGTCAAGTTGCCGAACAGTTCGCCCGTAAGTCGAGTTGTACGGCCGTCGGAATGCATGCGCCCATAAGCCAGTTCGCCATTGGCGGTCTGATATCGAATAATTTTCATTCGTTGCTCCTTGGTGATGATGGGGTCTGCCCCTGTTTACTGGCTTAGCGGACATTCCTCGATCCGCTCCACGTCTTGTCGTTGTGATTTCGACGTGGAAAGCGCGATATCGGCGCGACGAATCGAAGAATCGTTGGTCGGTTGGATTCGACGATCGGCTGCGGTCCCGAACCTCGAAAACTCGTTTCGCTAGACGTTGCAATCTCCCGTAACGCAACCCTAATTGTTGGGGCGCCGCAGCATTAGCGGGCTTAAGTCGAGTTCGATCTTTGCTCCGCCCATCTTCTCGAATTCCGCAACTTGGTCCGCCGAGATGCACGCCATCAGCTTTTCGTTCGCGGTCTTCGTTAGATCTGCCATCTTCTTTTGACGTTCTTCTGCACTTGCTCCTTGCAACGAACCAAAAGCACTCATCATCTCCTCTCGGTTTGCTGTACGAGCACTCGCTAGCTTCTTGGACTGCTCTTCCGTTACCTTAAGTGACTTCTGCACTTCCACATCAAACAACGCGTTTCCTCCGTTCGCTTGCACGAAGATCTGCGTGAGACGCTTCTTTTGCGCATCATCAAGTTTATCGACCACCTTTGGCGTTGCGTCATTGGCAAGCTTGACGGTTTTTTCCATCATGCCTTGAAAGTCACCGCCTGCGTTCTGAAACGCATCGCGAACGTCGGCCGAATACTTGTCGTAAACTTCTTTGACAATTTTCTTCTGATCGTCCGTCAATTTGAGTTCCGATTGAACTTCGTTGAGTGAGCAAAGTTGAACTCGATTTGTGCCCAACATCCGTGCGCCCCCGCCTCCGCGTTGTGCGTACGACGTCGATGCCATCGCAAGCGAAAGGGCCACGACAACAACCAAAGAAAGTGCTTTTCGAACTACCTTCATACAATATCTCCCATTGGAAACTGTGACTGAAACAACTTACACATTCGTTTCTCGATATGGGCGCGCTCGAGAAATCGAGAAACCATTCCGAAAGTGATACCATACTTGGCCACTCGCTGCGCGCGGGCCTAATGAGAATCCACCATTTTTCGCGCTGGACGTGGGCCATCAGCCTATTGAAAGAATAAGCATAAGCCTCATGCGAATTCGAACGTTGAATCAAACCGAAATACACGGGCATCGTTTGATAGCGAGAATCCTAAACTTCCGCAGGTTAAACCTGCGGGATTCCCAATGCAGCCCTCTCGGTTACGATTTAACTGCAACGATCATGTAGAGTTTGTTTCTCGTGGTTGCGACGACGCACGACACCAACCTGCGTGAATAGTGCAACGTCCAGATTGAAAATTGAGGATGGACGTAGTGGATCTTGTAAAAAATCCCGAAACCACAGGACCTTTAACAAGGTCCACTACCCAAAAATCTAATCTGGACAACGCACTAGTGCTTCATCCAACTTTAATTTTGGGGTTGGACGTAGTGGATCTTGTTAAAGATCCCTGAACCACAGGACCTTTTACAAGGTCCACTACCCAAAAATCTAAGCTGGACAACGCACTAGGCAGCTATTTTTTCAGCGTGTGTGGAATGAAGCTCGGCGATGATCTCCTGTCGCAAGATTTCTTCAAGTAGCTGCAGTCCTCTTGCTCCGGCCATGCCGTCGAGCGTTCGGTGGTCGCAAATCAGAACAACGTCGCATTCGCCGTCAACAGTAAGTGGGCTGATCGCAAGGCTCGAGGTGGTGATAAGTGGATGATGTGCATTGAAAGCTCCATGGCCTCCTAAACTGGAGACGCTAAAAGTCCCAACGTGTTTTGCCCGTTTTCGTCCTGAGCAATTCATCAAGCACCACCAAACGGCGTTTCGCACGAAGGCAGGTTGACGTTCCAGGATCAATCCTTCGCGATAGATCTGGCTTAGTGGAGCGGTACAGAAAGAATCGATCTGTCGCTGCAGTTCGCACAAGGGCATGGACTCGGGACGATTGCATCGACCAAAAATTAGTCGTTCATTGCCAGCATCATCTTGGCGATGGATCGAAATGGATGCTACCGAATGAGGGTGTCGGTATAGTTGATTGCGTGGATAACGGACAAACACATCTCGAAAATCCGGAAGCTGCTCACTGACGAGTGCGAAAGCCTTGACGAAGAGTGTTGTCCACCCAATGCGGACGGCAGCGCTGGTTCGCGTCGATGCGAGTTCACC
>JBEBHM010000187.1:0-12589 GCA_040080875.1 Pirellula sp. | reverse complement strand
ATAGAATGTCGGTGCGCACGGCATGACTGCTGTTCGCGATAGGCTCAATGATTGAGCTTGTTGTGTGCAATCAGATTCGTTGGTGGGCGAGTCCCTGCTTACGCTCTTACGTATCGGGTTGGTATTACTCAGCTCGCGTTATGAAAATGATTGGAGTGGTATTGAATGATGTTGAGATTGAGAAAGAATGAAGTTGAGATTGATATTGATTGAGAAAGAGTGCGTTGAGGGTGTAATGGTGTTTGTTTGTAAAGTGGCGGTCCCGTTTTGCGGAGCAAAACGTCCACATCAGTGCGTTCACATCAGAGCTACACTAGTCCCCGGGCGGGGCGGTTGGGCGGTCGCGTTTGGGGGCTACCGACACTACGAAACGGATTTGGCCGGAGGCGACTGGGCTTGCGGCCAAGATGGGTATCTCGCCAATCGTGCCGCTCGATGCGGTGAAGAGCGCTTCGGCTTTGCCGTTTTGGTCAGCGACCACAGTAATGCTTGACAATTGATTAATAAATTGGCCCGATTTCATCGAGCTGAACGCAATAGGCGCTCCAGCGGGCGCATCGACTTTGAGCCGCACCCGTTCGCCTTGATTTACACGGTGAAATCGGCCACCGTCCGAGCGAAGGACAGGGACGCCATCACCTAGCTGAGCGGTTACGAAAACACGTCCAGGCTCAATGTTTTTGGCATATTCCGTGGCGTACGCTTCTTTGTTCGCGTCGAACTGGGCTTTGTTGAATGAGGTTGGAACAATGCTGGACGAGAGGGTGCTCGGATCGCGTTTTCCGGAGAGGGCTTCGGCGATTTGAGCAGTTTCCGCGTTGGCGTTAACGTTCAGCTTGGGCCTGGGCCCCTCGAGCTTGTAGATTTTCTTACGCGGTTTCTTTTTGTCATCTTGATAGGAGACACGAACATCGGTCGACGGTCGCGCGATGCCTCCGTATACGGTCCATCCTTTGGGGAAAGATAACGACCCTTGCGAGGTCGTAGATTCTGATGTGTTAGAGTCTTGATTAGCAAGAGAATCTGGATCGGTCGTACTCGGCCGAATGCCATCGTTGTGCAGCCATGCGCCGATACCTATTCCAATGAGAGCCAGCAAACACAATCCAATGAATACTGGATGCCGCAACAATCCCAAACGGGCCTTCGCCCAAGATAAGACACGCATGACTCGACCCCGATTAACAAGTAACGAACGGGTGATTTCAAACGCTAGTGTTCTGACCGATGAAGCGGATTCAAAGATGTTTATCGAAGAGTGATCAGAACACAAAACATGGTATAAAATTGAAAAATATTGCCAACGAAAAAATCATGAAAAAGCCAATCAGATTTTGTTGCGGCTTACCGCACAATTTTGATTTTGTTGTCGCAAAACTGACATAGGCTGTAATTTCATTGATGCGATCGGGGTGTTTTGCTCGGGGGCAGATAGTTGTTATCTGCATGGCATCGAAAAAGCGGTCGCAAGGCCCTTATCATGGGGGATGACGAAAAGAAATATTGCCTAGCGCCGCTTCGTACGCAAACTACTTGGACTCTTGCTCCACAAATGATCGGAATTCTGGATAGCGCATGGGAATGGTTATGACTCCGCCTGTGGTTTGCTGAAGTTCCGCTTGAGCTAATTTATTGCCCGCCATATGAACGATCCCAATCGGCTGGTGCGGCAAGTAGGGTTCCGTCAATACACACCGTATGGGATCCCATGCTGGAAATCCATTAGGAATCCAATTGCACCACTCTGGTAATATCTCGGTTCGATCCATCAAACCTTGCGTGTAGATGACAAAGTTGAGCGCGAACTGGTCCGTCATGATGGATGCGTCGCGTTGTAAGATGTGTTGAATCACCCGTCGCCAAAGTTCCCAATGCGGTGCCTCGTGATGCAATGCAAAAACTCCAGCATTGATCATAGGGAATGAATCTAGTGCCGTTGCCACATCCTCTTGAAACATCCTTGCATAGGTCTCGTGAATCCATCGGCGAATATACGGGAGATCGCCAAACTGCTGTTGGCTTGCACGATGCAACTCGACGCTGACCGCCATGCCGCGTCGACGCAGCGCACCACGGATCAATAGGTCGACCCCTTCCCAATCCTGCACCCATGCGTCGGCATCGATCCAAACATAGACGTCGTATCCAGGGAAGTACTGTCGCAAAAACGGACGCGCCAACAGCAAACGTAGAAATCCAGGTGCCGTATCTCGATTCGGGAAATCAAAATCCCACTTCGGCTCAATCAAAAAGTTTGCCCTTGATTGCAACCATTGCGTCTGCTCCGCAGATAAGCCCAAATTTAGGACCGCAATATCGACCGTTTTCCCGCGAGGCTGATCGCGAATCGAAAGCACCGTACCCTGTCCAAGCTCAAAGTAATTACTATCAAACGCGGTGACCAACAGTACTTTCATTGACGATACATCTCATAGTCGAGAATCCTACAGACCTCCAAACAACGCCATTGTATCTCGCATCGGCACCGCAATCTCTCGCAGTGAGACTATCTCTTCGGCGGTTCGGCTTCTCGGACCATCGTTCCATGTTCAGGATGCAAAACTAGCAGCGAGAACCGTTGAGTCGCATCCAAATCGTTGGTGCTCAAACTTGCATAGTCAAACTGACCACGCAAGTCCGTATATCCGTCCTTGTAAAACTTGGACCCGCCCGCACCGTCTTTCGAATAGACCTTGACATAGGCTCCATCGAGCGGCTGCAATCCTTGCTTGGTCATGACCTGCAATCGCCCCATATTAGGCGAAACATTGACGATCAGCGAATTGGCATAGATCACCAAATTGCGGGTTAGTCCGCCGCCAACCACCTCCACCGCAACGTTCCTGTTCTTCAATTTTTCTGGCAATGCGAGAACGAACTCCTTGGTTGACTTGGCCTCGGCAAGTTTCCTGGTCTCGGTTTGATTGGGTTCGATCGTGTTCAGTCGTCCAACGTCCTGTTGCGCGAAAGGGCTACGGCTAAACAACAACTCGACATCCATCAAGTAGTAATTGACTTCGATTTCTTTGAGGTTGCGATATCGAACTGTAACATCATCTCCCGTGTGAGCCAGATCCAAGACGGGCAATGCCTCGCTTTCGTTTGCATTGCGATGCTCGCGAGCACCGGACAAGATGCTGTTGGTCGCCTCGGTTTTCCAATTTTCGCGAATCGCCACTTCGGCAGATCGCCCTGCTTGCAACGCCTTGCGCTCAGCGACTTGTGACCGCACTTGGGCAAACCAATCCTTCCATCGAGGAATCGGATAGTTTACGTAGTTCTGAGAACGCGATTCCGATTCATCAAATTTCCCTTGGAGCATGTCGAGATACACCGCAAAACAGTCATACTGCAGTTTGGCCTCTAAACTCGTCGGTGCAATCTTGCCGAAATGGGCAATCGCTTCTTCGATGCGGTTTTGTAACAACATGTAATAGACGATGGCGAGCCGCTGTTCGGAGTCGATGGAGTCGTGATGCGAGAGGATATTCATCAATCGTTCGTATTGCGTCGCCAGGCCATCATTGAGGATCACTCGTTTTGATCCAAGTTGATGGACGCGAGCAACCACCAACGGACGAAAATCGAGATGTTCGTACGCAAGCCGTTCGATCGGATCGACCTGCATAATGCCAGACCGGAAGCTTGCACCGACACGCTGAACGACTGGCTCGGATCGGTCCAGGTATTCCTTGATCCTTGGTTCATCGATGTGCTTTATCGCGTACGCCCACAGCGTGTCTTTATAAACTCCGTACTCGCTAAGCCTAGACAAGCAGGCATCGTAGAATTTGCGATCGGACAATCTCCAAGCCATTACATCCAAATCAATCTTAAAGAGATTCGCTTTCTTAAGGTGCTCAAGGACCTGTTCGTTGCTGCCCCACAAGGCAACATAGGACCAAGCTGACTCGTCCACGGTATCGGGCACGTCGGTGACCTTCAACGACTGAGAGGGTGCAGCGATAGCAAGTTTGCCATCGATGGCGATTTGCGAACCATAGTGCGAGAATGTTCCAGCGGTCGGGAAATAAAACTTGGTACTCAGTTCTTGAGTCGCAAACGGCGCCAGATCGACCAGCTGTCCGGTAACAACTTTGGCGTTCTCCAAAGCGATGGCTCCCTGGGGGATCTGTCGAAGCACATTCGCTTTGATCGCAATCGCACCAGGATTGGTCAATACGAGACGCAAGCGATATACGGTCCCTTTGACCAACGATTTGTCTTGGACCGGCTTGGCCACTTCGTTGGGTTCATCGGCGAGATAGATATTTTGACTCGCTAAGACCTTGGCAGGTTCGCCGCTTGGCTCAATCTTTTCTAGGCCTTTGACGAAGGCGATGGCGTTGAGTGCGTTGGCGACAACAATCCGTCCCCCTTCGATGCGAAAATCGACCGGCTCCGACTTGAGCGGCAAGCCAAGAACGGCCAACGCCATCATCGCTTCGTGCACATTGGATGCAGCCACATCCACGTTTTTGGATAGGAAAGTCTGATCGCCCTCGCGATTCAAGTAATCGAGCCAAAACGCATTTGGCTTAACCAACTCCGCATTTTGGTTTTGAATCGCAAGGCGATAGTAGTTGCTTTCGGCCCACTTGCGAGTGCTCTCCAGGGTTTCGTAAAGCCGAACTTCTTTACCTAATTTTGCCCTTGCGCCACGACCACCACCTGCAAACGCACGACCTAACGCTGCCTGGTCCGATTTTTTCTCGGCCATGGCTGGCCCGTTCTGAAGAGCTTCATCACTGACGAAATCCGAAAAGAATGCACCCGCCTTTTGCTTGACTGATTCGGACTCGGTTTTCGATAAGCTCATGCGCAAAGAGTCCATGCGAGACTCAACCCCGGTCGCTCGTTGTAGTTCTTCTAGCACCCTAACCTTATCTGTGTTTTTGTCATCCAGCTCCAACAACATCTCGCGTTCAAGCGCCGTTGCGAATCGAACCGCGACGCTCGCTGAATCCAGAGGTTGCATATCGACCCAATCGCCCAAAGCGCGACGTATTGCGGCCCCCTGTCCGGAAACCCTCTTGGCTAACAAGACTCTCTCAACGGTGTTGAGCTGCGCCATTCGCCATGGTTGAACGTACTTTGTCAAATCGGCGCCCAAAACATAGTCGTCCATAAACTGCTTTTGTAGCTTGTTCGTTAGAAATGGACGGACGACACGTTCGAAGAACGGCTTGTCGTGCAGCAACAAGAATAGATGGAACTCGTGACATGCAAGATCCGAATAGAAAACTTCTTTTTCATCGTCTTTGAGCGTGGACCAGCGGCCGACGCACTCGAATTTGTCGAAGCCAGATTGGCCGCGAAGCATCGTTTTGTAAAGCTGATAGACTTCTGGTATCGAATTATAAAATTTGACGCGTGTCGAACTTGCTGCGCCCAAGTCATGCTTATCCGAACCTGTCAGAATCTTTACGCTTTGCACCTCGGTCAATCTTTCGGTAGCATCAAATGCTTGAGCGAGTCGGCGGTCTGAGTACTCACGGGACTCCGACGGTAGCGCAACGACGCGGTAAGTGGATCCGCTGGGGTGAATCACTAGAATGGAAACGCTCGTTAAGCCGCGAAGATTCTTTCGATCGATAGTCACTTGTCCTTTGTCATTGCACTCCAGATTGGCAAGGAAAGCCGAACCGCGTTTCAAAAATTCGTAGTCTGGCAATCCGCGGGCCGATTCATACACTCCCTGTCCCTCAGGTCGAGCGGGCGCGCTAGACGCAGCTGGCTTGGGCGCTTGTGCCGACATCGGGTCTCCGGCTCCTGCTTCCTTGGTAGCGTTTTGAGTTACCGAAAGCTCCCAGGGATTCAAGATGACACTCGGTTGTTGTAATAAGCTGCCCAAGTACTTATTGGCTAGTTGACGTTGCAACACGTACTGATATTCCTCGTCAAGCTTCATCGAATTGAGATAGAAGCTTGGTATCCGCATGCGCGTCAATGAAGAGATCGGAAAACTCGGTGCAGGCAGGCTGGTACGGTATCCGACAGCAGGTACAAATGCGTTTGCGATGACATGCGTTCGAACAAAGGCATCGTGATTGCCTATTTGAATCTCGACCTTGTCGTTTAGGACCGAGACATTCTCGATATGGACCGGACGTACTCGATTCGTTTCGAGAATTCTACGATTCCCCACCAACACATCGTCTTGATTCTGACCCTTGACCACAGAAATACGCGTGGATTGTCCTGAGGCGTAATCGACCAGGCGGTATGTTCCAGGCTCCAAACCCGCAATCTTGAGCAACCCTGACTGCGTCGTCACCTTGTCCGAATGAATCGCTGAAACGGTTTCGCCACGATACTCTATTAAACTATAACGGCCCGGCGACTTGCTATTCGGCTGGTTGCGAAAAACGACAGGGTCTAACCCCGCGTTGGCCGAGATGGCCCGTTCTACGGATTCTCCGCTCAACCTGTGATCATTTTCGGGGAATCGATCGGTCGCAACTCCGAAACTGAACTCGCGAGTCCCAATCGCATCCGACGTAGCTCGCAACCACTGTACATCCGCAAGTGCCCCCAGCCCGACAACACCGCTTTCATCGGACGCGAGCCGGACGCTCGTGGTCGCGTTCACGCCATAGAGTTTCAACTCCAATTGCACCGGCACACGACCAGCCGGTTCACTATTTCTGCCTCGTAGCTCCAGATAATAACCTTGATCTGTCTGCGAAAGATAAAAGTCTTGGACCTTTGCTGTTCGTGCCGATTCGTTGATCGAGATGGAATGAGTGGCGGACACGGAGACTCGAGAGTCGTTGCTGAGCAGCAATACATCGCCACCCAAAACCACCGAAAGCGATGCCAACCTCGGTGGAACCAGGAATTTCTTGACTAGCTCGCGCGAATCCGCAAGCTGGATATCGCTAAACGTTTGGGTGGAAGCGATCCCATCGAGGTCGGTCGACGTGACCGTCAGCGTAGGCCGTTCGAGCTGAGCCAAAGACACCAACTCTCCATTGCACAAAAGATTCGGGCGTACCACGATAGAGGCTTGGGAACCCGACAATAGCGATTGGGGATCGATGAGAAAACCAGCTTCGAGCGAATACGCTTCGCGGTTATGCAAGAATGTCTGAATGGTCGCCACCGGACCGTCTAACAAAATCACGTGGTCCATTTTCGTGTCACGGCCAAACGGAATCACGATGTCGCCCGCTTGGTCGGCTTCAAACTCTCGGTTTCCATAGAGCGCCTTGGCATTCTTAACATGCCGTCCGTCGGCATCAAAAACTCGAAACACGTCGCCGGCATTGCTTCGTCGTTGGAGCGCATGCAAGTGCCCTTTGTGAATTAGCGTCCGACTTCGCAAACCGCCGGCCAACGCGTCGACGACCCAAATGCCGCCTCCCTCCAACTCCGGTAGCTCGATCGACTCGCCATGGCGACGATCGGCTGCTTGTGCATAGGTGATTCGCTTTTCAACGTTGGCAACTAACCCATCCAAGTCGATTTCGGTTCCGACCGGGCGTTTTTGCTGCGAGAGGATATTTCGAGCGTTAATCCGATAAACGCGGACTAAAAGCTCTGGCACATTCTTGAGGTTTAACTTGAGCCGGACCGAATCGGAAGATTTGAAGTACTTCGGGTTCGAAACATCAAATGCAACTTCGATGCGAGACTGAAGTTCGCGTTGCTGGTCGGGTGAAAGTTGAGCATAGTGCGTCTTCGAATCGCCGATGCCGTGGAGAATACGCGTGGATGCAAATACCTTGCGCAGATAGTCGCGATCAAGGAATGGCGAAAACGAGTCCACATTGGAATCAGACAAAAAAAAGTGCTCCAAATATCGAAGTACCAAGGCATGATCATTCATGATCGGGCTCAGCAAGGCCTCTGCCAGATAGTTCGCATTCCAATCCACGAGAGGCCTGCGACTTTGTTTCGCAAGGTAGTCGGGATTCGCAAATGGACGATTGGTGGGCAACGCCAAGTACTGCAAAAAACGATTCCGGTCGTAATTGCCGGCCAACTCATCCTGCTCCAAACGGCGATAAAGTACGGAGGCCTTAAGGCTGTTTTGAGACTCCGGTAGCCCCTTGACGAAATCCTCGAGCGCAACCAGATGTTCGCGTAAAACCGCAGGCTCCTCGGTCGATTGATCGTCGTGAGGGCGAATGCGTCTAAGTCTGGCTTGCACGAATGCGTTTGACTCGAGAATTTTAGGAACGCGTTTTTCCAATTCCAATAGCTGAGCAATCGTTAACTGGTTATGAATCGGTGCCGAGCCAAAGCCGCGAGAATCCTGCAGCTTGAGTTCGCGCACGATCAAGTCAATCAAACCTGGAATGTCGGGACGATCGATTCGATCCAGCCAACGTCGCAAGTTGTTCGTGTCCGACAACAACGAAGTGACGTGCCCCAGAGCGATGTTCTCGACTCGGTTCAAGTCGGATGCGTTGGATCTGAGAATTGTCTCCCATCGGATAAGATTCGGATCCAATTTCGTTTCGAGTTCCGCCGCTTCGTTTTTGCGAGGGGCTGGATGATCGACGTTGATGCCAAATTCGGATCGCAAGTGGTTGATGGTCGCTTGCGGATTTGCCTTAAATTCTAAAATAAACTGACGAGTCTGCATTCGCCGGTTCTGTTCGGTGGGTCCAAACTTTGCGATCCACGCATCGAGATAGCCTCGAGCCTCCCCAATTTTTCCGGACGTTTGGCAATGCAGGCAATGGTAATAGAAATAAGGTTCCGTTTCCGGAATCAATTCTTGCAATGTTGCCTGGCGGTTTTCGGACAATGCGTACCGTTCACTGAAACCGATTTCTTGGGCGGTTACCATACATGCACTTGTCGCCAACAGAGGAATAGCCAAAAAACTCAAACCAATCGCACGACGAAGTTGGACCATGGTTTTACTCGAAAAACTAGTGAAGAAATGAGCGACCAAGATAGATAGACGAACCAGTCGTAAACCGGTTCCTTGATTTTTTGGGTATGTAGGCTCAAGAATAGCACCCGAAATGGGCAAATCGGTCCAATCCAGGCTGAATTCCGCCGAACTGATCGGTTTTCTCCTTCCCAGAACGCGTTTTACAGACAAAAAAATGGACGACAAAAAGTATGAAAGGCCACAGGTGCACCGATCCATGCCCTCATTTTTCTGTCGCTCATCTTTTTGTCAAAAGCGTGGGACGAGTCCGATCTAAAATCATCAATCAAAAATCAATAATCATCCATCGGCGGGCAAGAGCACACCAAGTTGCGGTCGCCGTAAACATTGTCGACGCGACCAACCGGGGGCCAATACTTGACGCGATAGTCGGCGTCTGGGTCTGGACAGACTGCTTCTCGGCGTGTGTACGCCCTGCTCTTGCCATCGTCCAGGAGCGAATCGATGGTGTGCGGTGCATTGTGCAACGGATTGTCATCTGCGGGCCAATCACCGTTCCTCACTTTTTGATACTCCTCGTAGATCCTATTCATCGCTCGGCAAAAACGATCGATCTCAAAAAACGATTCGCTTTCGGTCGGCTCGATCATCAAGGTCCCGGCGACAGGAAATGACATCGTCGGTGCATGGAAGCCATAGTCAATAAGACGTTTTGCAACGTCCTCGACCGTGACATGTCCGTCTGTGTTCATCGGTCGAGTATCGATGATGCACTCGTGAGCAACCAAATCACGATTTCCCTTGTAGAGAATGGGGTAGTTAGCCTTTAGTCGATGTGCGACATAATTAGCGTTCAGGATGGCGACTTGTGTGGCCCGTCGCAAACCAGCCGATCCCATCATTCGAATGTACATCCACGAAATAGGTAATATGCTGCCACTCCCAAATGGAGCGGAACTGACGATCGGTCCGCGTCTCGTTGAATTAACTCCTTCACTGGGCAAGAAGGGTGCGAGATGGCTTCGTACGGCAACGGGACCGACGCCAGGACCTCCCCCGCCGTGGGGAATGCAAAACGTCTTATGCAAATTTAAGTGCGAGACGTCTCCTCCGAATTTGCCTGGCTTGGCGACTCCTACCAATGCGTTCAAGTTGGCTCCATCGATGTACACTTGTCCGCCAGCGTCATGAACCTTGGCGCAGACTGTGGTCACTCCCTCTTCGAAGACCCCGTGCGTCGATGGGTAGGTGATCATGATTGCGGCCACTCGCCCAGAGTGAGCGGCGATCTTGGCGTCGAGGTCAGCCAAATCGACGTTGCCGGCGTCATCGCATTTGACCACCACCACATGCATGTTCGCCATTTGCGCACTCGCGGGATTCGTGCCATGCGCGCTGCTTGGAATCAAACAAACGTTGCGTTGCGATTCGCCTCGCGATTCATGATAGTGTTTGATGGCCAATAGCCCTGCATATTCTCCCTGCGAGCCCGCGTTGGGTTGCAATGAAACCGCATCGTACCCTGTGACGACGCATAGCATCTCCTCTAATTGAGAGATCATCTCTCGATAACCCAGCGTTTGATCCGTCGGCGAGAATGGGTGAATGTTGCTAAACTCAGGCCAAGTCACCGGCGTCATCTCCGATGCTGCGTTCAGCTTCATGGTGCAGGAGCCTAACGGAATCATGGCTCGATCCAATGCGATATCCATTTCAGATAACCGTCGCAAGTACCGCATCATTTCGGTCTCGCTGTGATATTGATGAAAGACGCTTTGAGTCATGTACGAGTCATTGCGACACCAATCGTCGTCAAGAGTCGTCTCATCGTCCACGTCGACGCGATCGCTTCCAAACAGCCTGAGAATTCCACGCAAATCAAACTCGGTGGTCGTTTCATCGAGCGAGATCCCAACCTCCGAGTCGCTCACTCGGCGCAAGTTAAACCCGGACGCAACAGCCTCGCGAAGAATGCGCTCGGTCTCTTTGCCCGTCGAGACCGTAATCGTGTCGAACACATGCTCGTCAGCAAGTTGCCAATGGAGCTTCGCAATCGACCGCATCAATCGCATCGTCATGCCATGCACCCGCTCGGCGATGGCCTTCAATCCTTGAGGGCCGTGATAACATGCATAGAGCGTGGCCATGATGGCTAGCAACGCTTGGGCAGTGCAAATATTGGAAGTGGCTTTCTCCCGACGGATGTGCTGTTCGCGAGTTTGCAACGCCAAACGAAACGCTGGCCTACCATGCGAGTCGATCGATTGACCAACCAGCCTACCAGGCATCGTTCGTTTGAAAGCGTCCTTGGTGGCGAGAAATGCAGCGTGAGGCCCACCAAATCCAAACGGAACGCCAAAACGTTGCGAATTTCCGATGGCAACATCAGCTCCCATAGCTCCCGGCGACTTGAATAACGTCAAGGCCAACAAATCGCAAGCCATGACCACCATGGCGCCGTGCCCGTGGGCAGCGTTGATGTGCTCGTCGAAGGGATGGATAGAACCATCCGTCGCTGGGTATTGCACCAAACTGCCAAATACGCCCAACCAATCCGTGACTGGTTGGCTTTGGTCAAATAATACGACGTCGATCCCAAGTGGCTTCGCGCGAGTCTGAACAAGTTCAAGGGTCTGAGGGTGGCACTGCGTGGCTACTAAGAACTTGCTGGCAGCCGTCTTGCAGGATCGTTGGCACAGCGTCATTGCTTCGGCGGCTGCGGTCCCTTCGTCCAAAAGCGACGCCCCCGCGATGTCCATTCCAGTCAATTCACATACCATCGTTTGAAAGTAAAACAACACTTCCAATCGGCCTTGAGAGATCTCGGGTTGATAGGGGGTATAAGCCGTATACCAAGCCGGGTTTTCGAGTACGTTGCGTTGAATCACCTTGGGGGTATGCGTACCGTAATATCCTTGGCCCAAGAAACTCTTGAGGACTCTATTCTTGCTCGCGATGGATCTTAACTCGGCCAATGCATCCTCCTCGGTAACACCAGGCAAGAGGTCCATCGGGGTGTTGTCGGCGATGTTGTTCGGCACGACCGCCGAAGTGAGTTCGTCAAGCGATGCAAACCCTAATTCGGCGAGCATGGATTGGATCTCGTGATCGCGAGGTCCAATGTGACGCGATACAAATGGAGAAAGCAGCGAGGATGTTGGATGGATCATGCGGACTCAGTCTTTACGGGGAACAAACGAAACACCCTCACCGTTTTGACCCATCAAAATGGTGATTTGTTTGATTGAAGGTTCAATCATGTTTGCCCCTCTGTCCGGTTACCTGAGAGATCTCGGCATGTTGCCTTTCCCCTTCGGTGGATTCCTGGCCGTCGTCGACGGCTGAATCGCTCTCCAGAGACGACTTTTGTGCTAGCGGTTCTTGATGCCTGAGCGGTTCAGGGCCACTTTGCGCCTTCGGCGTCTTGAATGCGGTTCGAATCTTGCGAACTCAAACTGTCCATTCAAAAACTCTCCCGCTAGGGCACGGTCGTGCAAGCATTCTAGTCGCTCAGTACACAAACATTCAAGCGACGATTGCAGTTAGGCAATTTGGGCACAGCAAGGAATCGGCACAATTTGCACAATCCACACAAGTCTACCTGCCCGAACCGTTGCACGATTCTCCGAATCGTCGGACTGCACAGTTGCACGATTCTCCGAATCGTTGGACGGTACAGTTGCACGATTCTCCGAATCGTTGGACGGTTGTTTTCCATTCGGCTTCACGATTCGGAGA
>JBEBHM010000186.1:0-12595 GCA_040080875.1 Pirellula sp. | reverse complement strand
GGATAGAGATCGACGAACTCGACCAGTGAGCGACTGGTTTGTCCGCCCTTCATGCCAGGCGCTGCAATCACGAGTGGGGCACGGCAGGAACGCTCAAAGAGCGTGTTCTTGTTCCACCAGTTTCTCTCGCCGGTGTGATAGCCGTGATCGCCCACGAAGATGACGAGCGTCTTGTCCCAGAGTTTGTTCTTGTCGAGCGCATCGAGTACGCGACCGAGTTGCGCGTCCATGAAGCTCGTACCCGCGCAGTACGCGCGGAACAATTCGCGCCATTCCTGGTCGGTGAACTTGTCGAACGCCTCGCCGTACGCCCCAAAGCCTACCGCGTCTTTGCGAGCCGGTGTCATGCCTGCGGGGTCGCGCCAGAGTTTCAGTGACTCGGGCGGATACAAATCAAAGTATTTCTTCGGCGCGATGAAGGGATCATGCGGCTTCATGAAGCCACAACCGATGAACCATGGCCCGTCGCCAAGTTCGTTGATCTTTGCCACGACCGCTGCCGCGATTTGACCATCCGGCTGATCGTCATCCTCGCCATCGGCGGCACCCCATTGGCACCAGTTAAGAGCGCCATCGGTGACGTTGCGACCCTCGCTGATTTTACGACCGCGTTGAGTGGCCTCATAGGCCTGCGCAGTATGCCACGACTTGGGCGCGTCCATCCATGCTTGTTTGGCTTCGTGATTTTTTCCACCACCGAGATGAAAGAGCTTTCCGAATGCGTGCGATTGCCATCCAGCTTCTTTGCACAGTTGAGGCAGCGTGATGATGTCCGGCATTCTCTCGCGGAGTCGCAAAGTGTTACTCACGATGCCAGTTTGCTCTGCTCGCAGTCCGGTCATCATACTGCTTCGGCTGGGATTGCAGACGGGGTATTGAACATAGGCTCGCTCAAACGTTGTGCCGCGTGCGCGCAGTCGATCTCTGTTGGGTGTCTTTACGACGTCCCGCGTGAAGGCACCGCCATAATCGCGCAAGTCATCAACCATGATGAGCAGAACGTTGGGGCGTTCAGCGGCCAAAATGCCGGAACATAGTCCACTAGAAATGATCGCAAGAATAATGAGGAATCGCATAGTGAGTTTTTTTGATTGCTAGAACTGTGTCCATCCTGGAAGCGTTCCGCGATTCCGTTCGCGGGAGAACATGTTAGCGCACGGAGTCGCTGAAGCAAAGGTGTTCCTAGTGCGGGCATAGGGATGTCAGTAGCAAAGCAGGTCGCCGCTGCCAAGATCTTCGACCGCAGGTTTGGTTTGCCTCTGGCCAAAGATAGCAGGTTTTTCCCATATCGCTCATCAGATTGTAGACGGAATCCCACAGCCTACTGCGACTCGCCTTACGCAAGTGCGTTCCTTTGCCAAAACATCAATACAATGATTCCCGAAACGTTTGTTTCCCGTCATACCCAGCCAAATCGATCGCTAGATTCGCGATTTGGCTGAGTTAATCGCCAATGGCTTGCGGGAAAAAAACTCGGCAGGCAATGCAATTCTCCAGGATTTCATTGCAATAACTGGATTGATTCGATATACTCAGCCAAATGTATTTGCAAAATGGCGATTTGGCTGAGTATGACCATGAGTGAGGAGTGGCTTGTTGGACGGGAAGGGGAACGAAGTGAACTGGATAGAGTTATGCGTTCTCCTCGTCCAGAATTGGTCGTAGTGTTCGGTCGCCGACGAGTTGGAAAAACGTATCTCGTCCGTCAGCACTTTCGAGACAAAATCGTATTCGAGATATCAGGGTTACACCGCGAGAATACGCAACGACAGCTTGAAAATTTTTCGAACCGACTTCGGCACGCTACTCGTCAGGAAGCACCCACACCCAAAACATGGCTGGGCGCTTTTGAACAGCTCAAGTCATTCCTGAAAAGGAACGCAGCGGGGCAGAAGCGAGTAATCTTCTTCGATGAGCTCCCTTGGCTTGCGACTCAGCGATCTGGATTCCTGTCCGCTTTTGAAGAGTTTTGGAACGGATTTGCCGTCCAGCGTTCAGACATTTTGTGTGTCGTGTGTGGTTCGGCTGCATCGTGGATGATCCAAAAGATCCTTTCGTCGAAGGGAGGACTTCACAACCGTGCTACTTCGCGAATTCGCTTAATGCCATTCCACCTCGCCGAAACTCGAGCATTCCTTCAGCGCCTTCGCGTCGATCTACCCGACTTTCAGATAGCTCAATTGCAAATGGTCCTAGGTGGCATTCCTCACTATCTGCAACACGTCGAGCCCGGACAGTCGGCAGCCCAAGTGATCGATCGTCTTTGTTTTTCAAAGGATGGGCTCTTATCGGGTGAATTCTCGAATCTGTATCAGGCGCTGTTTGACTCCCCCGACAAACATGAGGCGATCGTGAGGACGCTCGCTCAAACACGTATGGGGTGTACTCGCAACGAGCTTGCTCAGCGAACAGGAATTGCGACTGGAGGCACATTAACCAAAATACTGACTGAGTTGAAAGAGTCGGGATTCATCGTTGAGATACCTAACCTCTACGCAGAGAAAAAGAATAGTCTTTGGCGGCTTGCAGATGCTTACTCCCATTTCTATCTGCAATGGATGGCCAGCCGCCGAAAAGGCGCCCGGCAATCGTGGCTCACCATTGCAACCGGCAACAAATGGAAGTCTTGGTGCGGCTACGCATTTGAAAACCTTTGCCTGTCGCACATCTCGCAGATCAAGCAATCGCTCGGAATCTCCGGAGTTGTCACCGAAGAAGCCTCCTGGCAGTACCATGCGAAAGCGGATTCCGACCGCGGAACCCAAATCGAACTATTGATCGATCGAGCCGACAATGCGATCAATATTTGCGAACTCAAATTCTCCGACTACCCGTTTGTAATCGACAAGAAGTATGCAGCCGAACTAGAACAGAAGGTTCAGGTGTTCAAGCAACGAACCAAGACGCGAAAAGCCGTGTTTCTTACCATGGTCACCGCTTCTGGATTGGAACAAAACTCCTATGCGACGAGCCTTGTCACGAATCAAATCCAATTGGGTCAGCTTTTTTAGTTCGTTACGAAACCGGCCGGCTTATCGGCCGCGATCGGGCCGTGAATACGATAGCGCCTCCCAAATTGCCTACAAGGCGATTGTCGAGTCTTTCTGACAAAAAGATTTTCGACAGAAAATGAGTACGGCAACCGATAAACGTGGTTTTCTATATTTCTGTCGCCTAGCCTTGTCTGCCTGCCGATCGCCAAACCACATTTCCCATATGCTAAAATGCTAGGCTCGCGCATCCGTTGACTTTTTCCTGCACCGCCATTCTGGATTTTTCTATGCCTCGCCGTTTTTCGTTTAACAAGATCTTTTTACAAATTGGATTTGCAGCTTGGCTCGCGTTGGTGTTTCCATCCGTGGGGCGTCTCTACGGGCACGACACTTCCAAAGCAGACGACGGGTTTCAAGTTCAGCCAACCGATTGGCCTTGGTGGCGAGGTCACTTTCGAAATGGCACCGCGTCGGCCGACCAAACTCCTCCGACAGAATGGTCCGAGACCAAAAATGTTCTTTGGAAGAAGCCTATTCCGGGCCGAGGCTACGGCTCGTTTAGTTTGGTGGGTGAGAGACTCTTTGTTCAATCGGCGGATGAACAGACCGGAGGACAGTTTGTATTGTGCTTCCGAAGATCGACGGGCGAGGAGCTTTGGAAAACGATCGTTCATGCATCGGGCGGCATGCGCAAAAATGCCAAGTCGACTTCGGCATCGAGTACTCCCGCTTGCGATGGTGAACGTATCTACGTGAATTTTCCTAATCAAGATACGCTGCAAACGACTTGCTTGGATTTGAATGGCAAACAGCTATGGCAAGCCAAGATTTCGGATTACGTTGAACATCAAGGTTACGGATCTTCGCCGGCGCTCTATCAATCGCTGGTGATCGTAAGTTCCGACAACAAGAGTGGTGGAGCCATCGTTGCGTTGGATCGCAAATCAGGGCAAGTGGTTTGGTCGCGAGAACGGCCCAAGCAACCCAACTATCCATCCCCAGTCGTGTTCAAGGTCAATAACCGCGATCAGATGATCATGACGGGTTGTGACAAAGTCACGAGCCTCAACCCATTGACTGGTTCCACGCTTTGGGAAATCGACGGAGCGACCACGGAGTGCGTGACCTCGACGGTGACGGATGGTCAACGAGTGTTCACCAGCGGCGGCTATCCCCGCAATCACATGTCGGCGATTGCAGCCGACGGATCGGGAAAAGTGGTTTGGGAAAACTCGACTCGTTTGTATGTTCCCTCATTGCTCGTTCGGGAGGGCTTCCTTTACGGAGTGCTAGACGCAGGGATTGCAGTCTGTTGGAAATCGGATACGGGCGAGGAAGTATGGAGACAGCGACTTGGCGGAACTTTTTCTGCATCGCCAGTGCTCGTTGGCGAAACTATATATGCGACCAACGAGGGAGGAGAAACATTTGTGTTTCGGGCTGAACCAAGTGGGTACAAACAATTGGCCACGAACAAACTGGGCGAAGAAGTGTTGTCGACGCCGGTCATTTGCGATAGTCGAATCTACTATCGAGCGTCCAACGTTGTGGACGGTAAACGAACCGAGTATTTGTACTGTTTAGGCAAGTAGGAGAAACATAATGGACAGAAGGAAAGCATCGGATTTTGATCAGCGCGCACTCGACCTATACGACGACTTTGCTCACGGGCGCATTTCGCGCCGTGACTTTGCTCAACGGCTAGCCGTAATTACCGTAGGGGGAGTGACAGCCGAACAGTTGATCGAGAGCCTATCGCCCAACTACGCTTGGGCACAGCAAGTTGCACCTAACGACCCGCGAATCCAAGCCGATACCATCGAATACGATTCGCCCAAGGGCGGAAAGAAAATAAAAGGGCTTTTGGCTCGGCCCGCCAAGGAAGGCAAATTTCCAGCGGTCCTTGTCATTCATGAAAACCGAGGGCTCAATCCGTACATTGCGGACGTTGCGAGACGATTGGCAACGTCTGGTTTTCTGGCGCTAGCACCCGACGCGCTCAGTCCTCTGGGTGGCTACCCAGGCAACGACGACGAGGGGCGCACCATGCAAGCCAAACGCAATCAGGACGAAATGCTTGAGGACTTCATCGCCGGAGCTGAACTTCTTAAGAGCCATGCGATGTCGACAGGCAAGGTAGGGGCTGTTGGATTTTGTTACGGTGGCGGTGTTGTCAACCAGCTGGTTGTGCGCATCCCTGGAACGGTCATCGCGGGCGCACCGTTTTACGGACGGCAGCCCTCGTCGGACGACGTTCCCAAGATCAAGGCCTCCCTTTTGATTCAATACGCCGAACTTGACACACGGATCAACGAGGGCTGGCCGGCATACGAAGCGGCGCTCAAAAAGGCTGGTGTCAAGTATGAAGCGTTCACTTACCCAAAGACGAATCACGGGTTTCACAACGACTCGACGCCACGTTATGACGAGGCTGCTGCAAAACTAGCGTGGCAACGCACCATCGATTTCTTTAAGCAAACTTTGGGCTAGTTGAGGGTTGAGGGTGAAGGTTTGAATGCGGGGCGATCTAATTCAGAGGCTATTCCTTGGCGGCTTTGAGCAAGATGTCGCGGGTCACTTCATGGATTTTTTGTTGACGTTCGGCTAAATCGGACAGTTCGCCCAGCAATCCGGGATCGCCCACTTGTCCGACCGCATCGTCTTGATTGTCCGCTTGCTTGGCCAGCGATTGCGTTCTTCTGTTGACTCGCAACTGAAGCGTCTTGAGTAGTTTCAGTTCGGAGATGGAGTCCACGAGCGGTTCTTCTTCATCGGATGCAGACTGTTGCTGTTGTTGCTGCTGCTGTTGTTTCTTTTTGTCATCCCTCTTCTTTTGAACTTGCTTGAGGGAATCGAGCATTTCCTCGAGCGCGCCGATGATTTCATCTTGGATGGACTGAGTGGAGGGTGACACATTCGCTTGTGTTAATCGTTTCGCGACGGTTTGCGCATCGGAATTGACTTGTTCAAGAGCCTCTGGAAACGCAGTGCTCGAACCTTCGTCCTGCAATAACAGCAAGGCTCGTTGGCCTTCCATCACAACCTTGGATTGCTCGATCGAAAGTTTGTTCGCCCGAATCTCGAGAGTGCGATCTTTGACGTCGCCGGTCAAGTTGCCAAGCTGTTCGGTTTGATCTCGCACCGACTTTTGCATCTCAAGCATTCTGCGGAGCCGCGATTCGACATCGACCAGGGAGCGTTCGATCTCTTCTTCTCTAAGCTGTCGCAATATTTTCTCAAGTTCGTCGATGGCCTCGCGAAGTTCTCGCTCCGCTTCTCGTTGTTGCACGACAGCATCGTCTCTCTTCTTTTCCTCGAGGTCCTGCTGTGCCTTTTCCATGCGTTTTTTGGCTGCCTGGACTCTTTTCTTGGCACGTTCTTCGCGTGACTCTTGCTTGGGTTGATCCGATTTCTTCCCAGAATCAGATGACTTCGATGACTCCTCGGATTCTGCTTGCGAATTTTTGTCCGACGATTTCTGGGGATCTTCGGCATTCTTGGAGGGATCGGAATCTTGGGAGTCAGAATTTGGTGATTGGTTTTCCTTGTCCGATTTCTTGTCCGGTTGCTGTTTAGGCGGGTTACTTTCCGAGTCCTTTTTTGGGGCATCCTTGTTCTCGTTGGAGCCCTTTGATTTCGACGGATCCCGTGTGCCGTCTTGGTTCTTGTCTGTTTGGTTCTTTCCTTCTTGGTTTTTGTCCGATTGGTTTTTGTCAGCTTGGTCCTTGGGACTGAGGTTGTCGGACTTGTTTTTCGGGTCTTGTTTTTGATCCTGTTTTGGGTCGGCGGTGTATGTGTCTTTTGGCTTCGAGCTTGCTTCCTTGCTGGATTCGGAGTCAGACTTGTCGTTGCTCAAGTCTGAGTCAACTTTCTCAAGCTGTTGCTTGATATCCTTTTGATCTGTAGCCGCTTGTTGAATGTTTTGTCCAGCTTCGGTTCGAGCGGTTTGACCACGTTGGATCTGCTCGATGCGCCGAATTTCTTTTTGGATTTCCTCGATGCGAGCGCGTTCGTCGCGCAATCGATTGGAGCGATTCTCGCTTTGCAGCAAGTCGAGAAGTTTTCTGAGATTTTCGCGGCCCGCCTCTTGTTCTTGGATGGCCCTCGTAAACTGTCCTTGCGAGAGCAAATCACCGGCAACGCTGAGTCGTTGTAGGGTAGCGAGCTGTTTGCTCATTTGTGCAGCTTGCATCAATAGTCCTGCGCGCGTGGGATTGGATGCAGCCTCCAATTCGCTCATCCGTATGAACAGTTCTTCCAATTTGCCAAATCGTTGGGCAAGCTGTTTCTGTTGCAGTTCCAGTTCCCGGACGGTTTGCTGCGTCGGCTTTTTTTCGGGCGTTTGAGAGTCTTGGGCCGCTGCCGTATAGCAGAGCCAACTTAGGGCAATCATGAACACGCAATCCATCGTGGAACGCCATTTTCGGTAGATCATTTGATCAAATCCAATAACTGTTTCTTTTGCTCTTGCTTGGTCTTTTCCAACACTTTGCTTTGGTCTTCGATCATTCCTCGGACCATATCTACCATTTCATTGAAATCTTGGATGTCGACCATGTCATCTAGAATTGCCGTTAACGCGGATATTATTTGGTTGGTTTTCGCAATCGAATTTGGAAGCACAGCGTCCAGATTGGAATCAGGCTGAGCCGACCGAACAAAGGACTTCTCGACGGTCTGAACGTCAGCATTCAAAGGTCCCCAAAGTTGGTCAAGAACGACTGCGAGAGGTTTTCGGATTTTCTCTTCGAGTCGGGTTCGTCGATCGTTGCTGTCGATTCGATTGTTGATAAGCTCTTGATTGATTTGCCCGATTTCCTTTTCAACACCACGAAGCTCACCTTCGGATTTCGTAAGCTGTGCAGCGGCTTGTTGCGAGCGGAGGACTTGCAGTCGCAGTTTTTTCGCCGTCGAGTCTTGGTCGGTTGTTTTTTCGTCGTTGGTTGGATCGTTGGAATCATCCAATGCAGTGGGCAAGTCTGGAGAGGTATTTTTTGGGACGTCGTCTTTGGCGTCCAGATACAAGCGATGAGCCTTTTGAATATTGAGGATCAAATCGCGCATCTGGGACATTTCTCCGATAATCTGTTCCAACCTCGCACGCATCGCCAATTCGCGTCTTTCCAAGACGATGAGCAATTGATCTGGGGTAACGACCCCCAATTGAATCGAATTCGCTCGTCCGATGTGCGGATCTGGATTGAGGTCCAGGAAGTCTTCGGCGGCGACGGTGAGTCCAATGGTTGAGCCAACTTTTGCAACCATTTGACCAGTTTCTCGCAATGCCTTGAGATCCAGTTGTTCGGCAGTCTTTCCGTCGCTGCTGACCTGCAACGATGTTTTCACCGGCGGGTTCTCGTCGAGCACCGTCTCGATCCAAGCTTGCTTGACGTCGTAGTCATCCTTGATCTTACCCGCGAGTGGCAAGACAGCGTTCTCCGTGACAGCTGTACCTATCCCTTGCAACACCAGGTCTACTTGAGGCGTTTGGTCAGATATTGCGGATACGACGAATTGTTGAACACGGCTCGAACAGATTCCATCCGTTCCCCATAGTCTCATTTCGATCACGATGTTGCCATTCAAATGTCCAAGGGGCAATTCGAATTTCGACACGCCGCCGACTTTCAGAACATCCTCAGGAATTTCGGTTCGCTCTTTGGAATCCCAGGAGCGGACCAACGTGTATTCGCAACGCGAAACAAGCACATTCGTTTGAACAACAAGTTTCAACTGAGTCCCTTGTGGCAATCGCGCACCTGTTCGATACGCGATCGACTCTTGTCCCCACTTGGTTTTTGTCGATCGTTGCAAATAGGATGGATAGGAAACATCCAAATGCAGATCTGTGATCAGTGGTGCGTCGACACTTTTGAGCTGCAGGTTGGAAATTCTCGAATCGCCTCCAGCCAAGCTCATTGAAAGCGAATCATTGACAGATTCCAATGGTGGTCCGTCCAGCACAAAGGGTTGGATGTTGTTGTTGGGGGGGAGTCGGCGCATGTTGGCCCGCCCCCGATTCCCGGTCGCATCTCGGTAGTACACCGTGCAAACCTCCGGAACGATTTTTCCCGCCAGATTGGCCCACGACTTGAGCTGGCAAGCCTGTCCTTTTGGAACCGAGACAACTCCATCAACGAAGGGAAGCAGGTAGCGTTGACGAGCATTTTTTCCAGTAAACGTCGGCACGTCGAGCTCGATTCCTTCGATCCCCAGTTCCGTTAGTCGAGGCCAAGGGTCATTGGACAGCACGAAAAATCTCTTTGCCCAATGGAGTGTCCATTCTGGTCTACACAGTGAAAAGACGATACTCGCGGCGAGCAGGACGCCCAGCGCGCTCAGTTGCAGTTGCAAGGGAGTGAAGCGAACTAGTTGAGTAACATCGACTCCCGTGATCCGCTCAACCGCTTGGTTCCGGGCAAACTCGAGCAAGCTCGATCGTCGTGGGTGGTCTTCGATAGTAACGACCGTGGATTTACTTGGGTTAGCAGCCTGAACGGTTGTCACGAGCGAGCTCTCGAACTCGGGGTGTTTGTTTTCGATGAGCAAAGCAAGCGATGAGTCGGACCATCGCACAATCCACAACTGCCAAAGGAACCGATAGAGCAAGTAGAGCGAAATGCCGATCAAAACGGCGAGCATGATCATCCGAACTATTCTGGGCGATTCTGCTGAACCAAACTGCATGGGCAAATAGTCCATAAGCCCAAAAGCCCAAAACGCAATTACGAGCCAAATGGATAACATGATTAACGCTTGCGAAACTACGAAACGCGTGATCAATCCGCGAAGTTCCGTTAGCTTGTCTCGGATTTGGGACGGGACAGTAATATTCGAATTTTTGTTCTTGATTTGGACAGCTTGCATCCCACTAGTTTTATCAAATTTGCCTAGAACGCGTGATACGAATTTCACATTGGGAGCGCGAGTTAACTACAATACTCGCTTTCAATTCCCGCCTCTTCTTTGTCGTCCTACCAATCCCAGGTGCAAATTATGCCTCGCATGCTTCGTTCCTTGCCCCCAATGCTGTTTGCATTTCTCCTTGTGTTTTGGCTGGTTGAAACGGACGGTTTGGCCCAACAGTCCAATTCACCAGAAGCGAGTGTTACGTCTAAGAGCATCTCCGTTTTGCTGATCACCGGAGGTTGTTGCCACGACTATGATTTCCAGAGCAAATCCATGCAATTAGCCGCCAAGGAACGTGGCGTTGCCATCGATTGGACCGTAGTCAATCAAGGAGGCAAAGGGACCAAGGCCATGATCGATTTCTACAAAAACCCGAAATGGTCCGAAGGATTCGATGTCGTGGTTCACAACGAATGCTTCGCGGATACCGACGACCCCGATTATATAAGAGGTATTACGAAACCGCATTTCGAGGGAGTCAACGCGGTAGTCATCCACTGCGCCATGCATACGTATCGATCCGCAAAAATCGACGACTGGCGTGAGTTTCTAGGGGTTACGAGTCGAAAACACGATCACCAAAGTCGTTACCCGGTGACCGTCACCAAAGCGGACCACCCCATCATGCAAGGCTTCCCGTCCGAATACAAATCCGCCATGGATGAACTGTACATTATCGAAAAGGTTTGGCCGAACACGACCGTCTTGGCGACGTCCAAAAGCGAACGATCAGGCGACGAACATGCCGTCTTTTGGGCCAATCAGTACGGCAAGGGGCGAGTTTTCGGCACCACGTATGGTCACTCCAATGAGACCTTCTCGGACAAAGTTTTTCTAGAAACGCTTGTCCGTGGCATCCGATGGGCAGCTGGTCGGTAAGCCGTATTGGCTCGGTCAACCACCGTGCTGCATATAGACTTCTTCGTATGGTTGCACGACCACGAAGCCGTCGCCGTTGAAGACCATTTGCAGACTTTCTCCGCTGCCTCGCCCAAAGAAAGTTTTGAGACTTATGTCCGTTTTGAATTCAGGTACTAAATTCCCGCTCCATGCTACCGTTGCATTGGGGTCGGTGATCACCGGTTGTTGTGGTGTCACGCGAAGGGTTACTGGGTCGTAATGCGTGGTCAGGGCTAGCATGCCGCGCCCTTGAAATCGTGCGTTAAACAACCCGCCGCTTAGTACCGCGGCTACCTTGCGCAGCATCTTGATCTCGTAGGTAAGCGACATTTCGAAGGCCAAAACGTCGTTGGCATTCACGAAGATGGCTTCGTTGTCCAACGAAAGGATGGTGATTTTCTTGCCCGAGTCTGCCAAGTAGAGTTTGCCAACTCCGGTGGCTTTCGTCAGTCGCGTCCCCTCGCCGCTGACCGCTTTCTTGAGCATATTGCCGATCCCCTGTTCGAGTATGCGCTCACGCTCGAATTTGATTTGTCCGTTGTAGGCAACCATGGAACCGGTCTTGGTCCAGACGTTGCCATTCAAATTGACCTCAAGAAATCGATCGTTTTCAAGTTCAAAAAATCCTTGCCCTAGATCCTTTTGGGAAGTCTTTTCAATAAAGCCCGAGATGCTATGACGCGACATAAATGCAATCTTTCTTTAGTTAGGAATCTAATTCCGAGAGCGGAATACCACGCTTGTCGCACAACAACTCACGATATCGAGATCGCAGGTATCCCATCCAGCAACCCAAATAGACGTTGCCAATGATGGAGAATAGTAGCAAAAACTGGATCAATCCGTTGCGAGGGGCTATGTTCGACTCGGTTTGTTCAATGGGAGGATACCCTGCGTTTGGGCTGTTGGAATTCAAATTAGTGGATGTCGGTGTCCGATAATTTGGTTGCGTATTATTCGCTACGTAGGTTTGGCTTGGTTGTGAATAAGGGTTTGGATTGACGATGGTGGGAACATTGTAATTTTGGGGCGGGGGTTGAGGCTGATATGTGCTTTGTTGGTAGTTAGGCGGAGGCAAATTCGATTGACCACCCAAATACGAGGTATCGCCATAGCCTGGCGTCATCGGTTGCTGGTTCGGGTTGTTAGCTAAGTAGGGCGGCTGAGTTGTTCGGCCGTTGTTGATGTTGTTGTTGGCGTATCCGCTGGTCCCATTCGGCTTGATGAAATCAAACGATCGGGCGGGGGGCTTAGGATTCCCATTGTCGTAGCCGCCAGTTGAATTCGGATAAATATCATTCGTCGCAGATCGTCCAGCAGGTGGATAGGAACTTGGGTTTTGAGGGTTGGTGTTGGCGACCAAGCGTCCCGTTGGATCGAAGTTAGGCGAGGCTGGATTGGCTGGATTAGGTGGTTGAAACCGGTCTTGGGTGTTGAAAGCTGAGTTTTTTTCGCCCTGATAACCTAACCCACTTGGATTCAGCGAGGGCGGAGAAGGCGACATTAAATTTGGGTTTACGAGATTTGGGTTCGCACCCAGGTTTTGCTGCCCCAAAGGTCCTCCGTTCCCTGACGTGGGCAAGAGCTCCGTAGTCCGGGGGTGATCAATCGAAACGGGTGCGCGATTGTCGAAACTGGAGCGGTTGTCCAAGTTCGCAATCATGGGTGAACCGCTATTTCGACTCGAACTCAACCCGGAGGGATTGGGCGGATTGCGTTCCACTTCGCCGGTGCCCACACGAAAGATCACCCGTTGGAATCGATCGCGGAATTCCGGTGGAATGTTTACGGGC
>JBEBHM010000866.1:0-3358 GCA_040080875.1 Pirellula sp. | reverse complement strand
CAGCATCTGGGCCAACCGTGTCGATCGCGAACGCAACTGGTCTTCCAAGCAATTCGGATAACCGTTCCGCTGCCGGTTTGAGGGTGAACTCGGGCTCAGGTCCCTTGCCTTTGGGGCGTCCCAAATGGCTCATGAGGACCAGTTTTCCACCTCGTTGAATAACGGATTCGATCGACGGAATTGCCATGCGAATTCGTCGGTCATCGGTAATCGCCCCCGATTCGTCTTGTGGAACATTGAAATCGACTCGCATGAGTACGACTTTGCCTTGGCATTCGATATTGGAAATAAGCTTCTTGGCCATCTTTAGTCTTTAGTCTTTAGTAATTTGTCTTTAGTATTTAAACCAAGCGGATTCGCAAATCTCGCTCTTACTCAGCTTGTCTTGGCACAAGCCTTATGGCTCACGCAATTTTGCATATGGTTTTATTCGGAATTGCTCGAAATGAATAGGCGGTCGGCGACCAGAGTAAACGGCCAGTCCAATTAACAAGATTGATATTGAAGCGGAATCATAACTAGCCAATTGATTAGTTGCAGAATGGTGGATATAGTCTTGGGTGGTTGCGAGAAAGTAACCCCTTAGCATGTGTTTTCGGGAATCAGAAATTCCAGTCGCACGTGTGTTCCCGCCCGGTGCTTCACGTTGGCTTAACAGATAATACTCTTCAACTCCTCGACGCATGGTTACCCCATACCGTGCGGGGTCAACGTGAAGCGCCACTTTTTGGGGATACGGATCGCATTGTTTCAATCCATCCATTCCAACTTTCAATCATAGGCTTCATTGGAGACCTAAATCCCATGGATCAAAGCGACAACATGGCACTTTCGGCAGGGGATTCCCGCCGCGACTTTATCAAGACGACTTCGGCCGTAATTGCAGGTGGAACGATGATTGGCACGTTGCCGATTTCACGTGCTGCACACACTTTCGCAAGCGAAGAAATCCGAATTGGATTGATTGGATGCGGAGGTCGTGGAACTGGCGCAACAAATAATGCTTTGGACACGTATTCGCAAGCGAATCCACTCAAATTGACAGCGGTTGCCGATCCATTTCAGTTTCGGGTTGACCAAGCCCTCAAATCGATTAGTCAAAAGCACGCGGACCGCGTGGATGTGAGTGGGCGAACATTTATCGGCGTGGATGCATTCAAAAAATTGCTTGAATCGGACGTGAACATGGTGATTTTGGCTTCACCACCTGGATTCCGACCACTCCATTTCGAAATGGCGGTCAAAGCTGGCAAGCACGTGTTTATGGAAAAGCCGGTGGCCGTTGACGCTCCGGGGGTTCGGCGAGTGCTCGAAGCCAACAAGATTGCCAAGGCAAAGAATCTGGTCGTTGCTGTGGGACTGCAGCGTCATCATGAGTCGGGCTATCAAGCCACGATTGCCAAGTTGCGAGATGGTGGCATTGGCGACATCATTTTGACGCGGGCATATTGGAACGGTGATGGAGTTTGGACGCGAGCTCGAACCCCAGAGCAAAGCGAGATCGAATACCAAATCAACAATTGGTACTATTTCAATTGGTTAAGTGGTGACCACATCTGTGAACAGCATATTCACAATTTGGACGTCATCAATTGGCTGATGGACGGACCACCGGAGAAAGCCCAAGGGCAAGGTGGACGGCAAGTTCGAATCGGCAAGGATAGCGGGCAGATTTTTGACCACCATTTTGTGGAGTTCACATACCCGAATGGCGTAAAGATGCTGAGCCAATGCCGACATATTCCAGGTTGCTGGAATCAAGTAGCCGAGTATGCACATGGAAGCAAAGGATGGTGCGATATCGGAAGAGGTCGCATTTACGATCGCGACAATAAGGAGATCTGGCGTGCACCGGCAAACGAGCAAGGCCACGCTAAAGAGCACGTCGATCTGTTCGCAACGATTCGCCGTGGAGAGATTCCGAACGAAGGTGACTACGGTGCGCTCAGCACAATGACTTCGATCTTTGGTCGCATGGCGACCTACACAGGTAAAGAACTGAAATGGGACGACTGCCTCAATAGCAAAGTCGCCCTTGCGAACTACGATGAGATCAATTCGTTCAAGAGCGAGGCACCGATCAAGCCAGAGGATGGCAAGTACTGGATACCAGTGCCAGGTGTTGATACCGATCTCGTAGTCTAGAGCGTCTTCCACACTAGATGCCGGGGTTGGGTGTAGTGGATCTTGTGAAGTGAAAGATCCCAATGCTGCACAGGATCTTTCACAAGATCCACTACCCAATAAAGGCGTGAAGACGCTAGTAAATTAGTAGCGAGGTGGGCTTCGAACTCCTCGACACGCACACGGCCCGTTTGGCAGCCTCTCCGTCGCCCTTGATGGCGAACCGCCGAACGGGCCGTTTGTTTTAAAAGTATTGCAGGTCTAGAATGAGGCATCATGAACAACTTGCCCAATTCATCTGAATCGAATCGAGCGACGGCTCCCGGAGATCTCGATTCAAAGTTCTTGTCGCGATTTAGCGATACCGATGCCCTTTTTGTCCGTCCCACTCTAGCGACCAAGGAATCAAAGGCTCCGTCAATCGCACTTGAGCGATTTCAGCAATTGGAACAGAGCATTCGCAATACGCCTGCTTCTCCGGAGCCTTACATAGAACTCGGGCAGATTTACATCCAGCAAAATCGACATAGCGATGCAAGACGAGTACTGGACGCAGGCTACAGTACTTGCAGCGAATACGAACCGCTGTTGGTGCTGCGAGAAGATTTGATCCTGTACCAAGCCAATCAAATGGTGGAACAAGCGCGGACCGCCCATGCTCAGATTCGTGATGATGAAAACAAATATGCGTTGGAGCAAGCGGAAATCAATTATGCCAACGAACGTATCCGAGTCTGTCGCGACCGATTCAATCGCCATCCAGACCAACATGAGATCTTGGTCAACTGGGCTATCGGTCTGCGGCAACTAGCGAGATTTGACGAAGCTATCGACTTGCTAACCAAAGCTGCCGCTCGACCGGAGCTCAGATCTCGAGCAAGTCTTCAGTTAGGAATGTGTTTCCAAACACTCCATCGACCGCTCGAAGCGTTGGCGGCATTCCGGAAAGCGGCCCTATTTCGGGAACCGGCCCCGGAACCAAAGATTCGGCAACGTGCGTTGGAACTGGCGTTGGATTTGGCCGAGGAGTTTAAATTGATTGATTCGGCCAAATTCTACGCCGAGCAATTGCTCATCGACTGCGACAAATCCAAGCGACCGCCCCTCGTCACAAGGCTCGAAAAACTGCGTTCGCAAAGCCTGTAATCTCAACGGACCCCAGCGGCCTCGTGCCGCTCGGTGAATCAGGCTCCGTAGCTAACAATCCTCGCGCTCCAGTCGGACGAGCCGACAT
>JBEBHM010000865.1:0-3359 GCA_040080875.1 Pirellula sp. | reverse complement strand
TCCAATGGAAATCGGCGTGGTTCCCGAAGTTCTCAGATTCCATCGCTTACGGCAGCCGATGTGCAAGCTGTCCAGCGGGAATGTGCCAGCGCGCTGGCTGCTACGCCTCTTGTGGGGGCCACGGGTCAAGTCATTTCGGGCAACAACAATTGGCGCCCGCGAGAGCTTGTCGGCGTTGGGGCCGACTACCTTTTGGTGCGAAATTGGCAGATGCGACTCGGGGCGTTTTTTTCCGAGGGGGATATCAACAACTCGAATAAAGTGTGCGTCGTTGGCCAAACAGTCGTCAAGAAACTGTTTCAAACGGCAAGTCCGATCGGTGAAACGGTCCGAATCAAGAACATTCCATTTGAAATCGTAGGGGTTTTGGCGAGCAAGGGGGCCAATATGGTGGGCGACGATCAAGACGATGTCGTGTTGATGCCCTACACCACGGTTCGCAAGCGACTGCAGGGAAGCAACTTCAACAACGTCGACGTGGCCCTCATTTCCGCCAAGAGCTCGGAACTCATGCCTCAGGCTGAGCAGGAAATCCGTGCTCTCATGATGGATCGACATCGTATCGCTATGGGACAGCCCCCAGATTTCGAGGTCGCCAACACCACGGAAATCGCCGGCGCTTTCGGAATGGTAACCGGCACTCTCACCGCCATGCTGGCCTCGATTGCTGGCATTTCTTTGTTGGTCGGCGGAGTTGGCATCATGAATATCATGCTTGTTTCGGTGACCGAACGCACTCGTGAAATCGGGATTCGCATGGCGGTAGGGGCTCGTCCAAGAGACATTTTGATGCAATTCCTGGTGGAATCCATGGTGTTGTCTGTGATCGGAGGTGCGATTGGTGTAACGCTAGGAGTGGTTGGTTCGGTCTCCTTGACCATGGCCATCAATGCGGTTTCCACCGGCAGAGATTGGCCCATCATTGTCAGCCAAGCCGCTGCAATCGTCAGCCTCATCTTTTCCGCTGCGGTAGGTATAGGCTTTGGCTTTTACCCAGCGTGGCGAGCGAGTCGACTCGATCCTATCGATGCCTTACGTTTCGAGTAGGTTTGACAAAACGGAGGTGCGAGTCCACCATGAGACGGTTTTCAACTGGCGGTTTTCGAGTCGATCTTTTGTAGGCGAGTGTGAACGACGAAGAAGCTTTGATTCAATCTGCGCTTGCCGGCAAGAGTTCGTCGTTTGAAGTCTTGGTAACCCGATACCAGGACCGTTTATATACGGCCATGATCAGTGTGGTTGGGAGTGCCGACGAAGCCGAGGATGTCGTACAGGAAGCCTTCATCCAGGCCTATCTAAAGCTGGACACGTTTCAACAGAATAGCCGTTTTTTTACTTGGCTTTACAGGATCGCTTTCAACTACGCACTTGCGCGACGTCGACGGCATCGCGGTCATCTGTCGCTCGAGGAGAGCCGCGAAGCGACCGGTTCCGAACCAACGTCCCGAGTCGAAGCGCCCGACCACCGGATGGCACGCAGCGAAGACGTCGGTCTAGTCCATCAAGCCTTGGCCAAGCTTTCCGAAGACCATCGATCCATCCTGGTGCTGCGAGAAATGGAGGACATGGCCTACGAAGAAATTGCCGACGTGCTCAAGATCTCGATCGGTACGGTTCGCTCGCGACTGAACCGCGCGAGGCTGGCCCTCAAACAACAACTAGAAAAGTTTCCACAATGGAATCCTGAGTCGTAAACCACGTCGATGTTTTCGCGATCGGTCTCAAACGCTCGCACTAGTCCTTAGGCCAGATTAAGAATAGGGGTTGCCTGTCGTGGATCTTGTTAAAGATCCTTGCGATCTGGGAGGTTGAACAACCTCCACTACCCAATTGTTAGCCTTGAAGACGGACTAGTCGGCCTCGCCTTTTGAATTCGAGCGTTTTGGCTTCGTCGTTTCGTTTTGAATCTCGTCGACTCCACGCTTTTTTATCCGACCGGCATCGTGCAACGCTTTTCGGAGCACCATCTCGATTTGGCTATTCGTGCTGCGAAATTCGTCTTCTGCCCAACGACGTATCGAGTCCATCAATTCAGGACTAAGTCGCAACAAAAACGAATCTCGCTTGGTCAATTCCGCACTCCAACCGTGCTACGAATAAATGGAACCAACATTAACAACGGGTGTGGCATGGCGATCACTGCACAGAACCACCATCAAATTCGATACCATGGCAGCACGTCGTTCATCATCGAGTTCCACAATTTTCTCACGACTCAGCTGATTCAACGCGAGTTGCACCATTCCCACAGCCCCTTCCACAATGGTGGTCCGAGCAGCCACCACTGCATGCGCCTGCTGACGTTGAAGCATCGCGGCCGCAATCTCGGGTGCATATGCTAAATGGCTGATGCGGGCTTCGATTACGTGAACCCCCGCTTTGCTCAATCGATCTTGAATGTCGTGACGCAGTTGATCGCTGACCTCTTGCGTCGAGCTTCGCAGCGACATCTGGTGATCCTCGCTATCATACGGATGCCGCATTGCCAAATTCCGCAATGCAGCTTCACTTTGTACGGCAACGTAGTCTTCAAAATCGTCGACTTCAAACAACGCTTCGGCCGTATTAACGACCTTCCAAACGACCACCGCCGAAATGTCGATCGGATTTCCATCGCGATCATTGACTTTCGAGGGTCGTCCATGCGTCCGTGTCTTCGCCTGAACCACTTGGCCAGCTTCGTTCTTCTTCTCAGAAATGTTCGTTGATCCCGTCTCGAAATTTCGAATTCGCAACGTCACCTTCTTTTTTGAAAAGAAAGGATTCACCCAATAAAAACCCGATTGGTTCACCGTTCCGCGATAGTTACCGAACAGCAATAACACCCGTGCGTCGTTGGGCTGTATCGCCATGAATCCAAACAAAGAGATGAAAATCGCGAGTCCCAACAAACCTAACCCAATACCCGCTCCCACGGCAGGTATTCCGACCAACCAACTAGCGATCAGCCAGATTCCAATCGGTATCGCGACCACCCCAGCCACCATAGCGGTCAACATTCCCCAGCCATTCCTTGGGACAACAATCTTTTCCTCGTAATTATCCGACATAACCTTCACCTCAACTTAAATCTGCAAACCGTGGATATCACTATGATATCACAATGATATAGAACGGCAGTAGAAATTGGTGGTGTGGGCGCCAGAATCCAGAAAATGTCTCCAGATCCCTCTTGGGTCCGAAACATTTTTTGTCTCACATTTTTTGTCTCCACAAGCTAGTGCGTTGTCCAGCTTAGATTTTTGGGTAGTGGACCTTGTTCAGACGCGCCCGACATTGTAGTGATTTTGAAACTGCTCATTTTGCGTTTCGGCGATCGAATTTTTTCGCCAGCAGTGTCTTCGAGTGCGTCTTGGGGC
>JBEBHM010000864.1:0-3368 GCA_040080875.1 Pirellula sp. | reverse complement strand
CGCGATGCATGGAGAAGATTCGGATGATCACAACTTGCCAAAAATGATTTGGTTTGGGCTTGAGCCGAGTGTCGTCAAGTCCACGGAACGATCGCTCGCGTTGGCCGAGTCAACCAAGATCCCAATGCTGTCACGACATATCGCACGCAGGATCGGAGACGCTCAGCAATTCGACTTGCTCATCCAAAGAATTGGACAATCGACGTCGTCTAGTCAGCTCAATATGCTTTTGGGTCTACGAGATTCGCTGGAGGGACGATTCGACTTAAAGGCCCCGACGTCATGGCCTGTCGCTTACGACAAACTCTCCAAAGCTGGCAACGAGACGAGTCGAGTTGCTCTGCAGTTGTCGCAACAGTTTGGCGATTCTGTCGCTGCCGCACAAATGTTGAAAGTTCTCGAAGATCGAACAGCCAACTCGGACGAGCGGATTCAAGCGATACGGAACCTGTCGGGGCGCAAGCGATTGGAGTTACGACCGCTGCTGATCGGGTTGCTCTCGGACGAAGCCGTTCGGCGCGAGGCGATTCGAGCCGTCGCTTCGTTCGAAGATTTGGATTTGGCTAAGCAATTGCTGAAACGCTACAGTGATTTCAGCGAGGCAGACAAACAAGAAGTGGTGAGTGCACTCGCATCCCGCTCTCGCTATGGGACTGAGCTTACCAATGCGATTCGGAACGGGACGGTCCCAAAACGCGACGTGCCCGCACATATCGCCCGCTTGCTGCGCCGTGTTGTCGGCAATACTTTCGTGGATGTCTGGGGACCGATCGACGAACTCGGTGCCGACAAGGAAGCACTTTTTGTAAAATATCGTGACTTGCTCAAGGAATCCTCCATCGCGAAAGCAAATGCGTCCAACGGTCGCGCCGTTTTTAATCGTGCCTGTGCCACTTGCCATAAACTGCACGGCACCGGTAGCAGCATTGGTCCTGATATTACCGGTGCGAATAGGAGTAGTCTCGAATACTTGCTCAGTAATATTCTGACGCCTAGCGCCGTGATCCAAGATGCGTACAAGATGCACGTCATTTTGATGGACGATGGAAGGATCTTTTCCGGAATTCCATCGGAGGAAAACGATCGACAGCTTAAGCTTTTGGTTGCGGACCGCCAAGAGCCGATCACCATTGCCATTTCAGACATCGAATCGAGACAGATATCGTCGGTGTCCATGATGCCCGAGGGGAGTCTCGCCAATCTGAAGGATAGTGAAGTACTCGATTTGTTTACTTATTTGCAAAGTCTAGAACAGCATCCGTTGCCGAAATGATTCTTCCCGTGGGTCGCTTGTGGGTCGCTCTTGCCGAGTGCAACCTTCCCGATGGGGAATCTTGCTGATGGATGTTTTTGCCCAGCGAAGTCGCACCCGGCAGGTGCGACCCACGTGCGACCCACTTGCGACCCACTCGCGACACACTCGCGACACACTCGCGACACACTTGCGACCCACTTGCGAAACACTTCATTGGGTTTCTGGCCGCGAGTCGATGCAGGACGCGATCCTGCGTCGCAGTAGTTCTTGTTCGGCCCGTGAATGGGTGCAACGCAGGGCTTCGACCCAATGTTCCTTTGCTAAAAGCATGTTTCCGTTTTTGTGTTGCAAGAACCCAATGACCGCATGCCAGATGGGATACTCTTTAGGTTGTTGTTCTTGCGGTAGCGCCTCGATTATCTGGAGAGCTGCAGTCGGGCCATTGCAATAAAACTCAGCGATCGCTCGATTAAGCCATTGGGCTGGTGAAGAGATGCGTTGTATCAGGAGATCGTACAAATGCCGAATCTGCCCCCAGTCGGTGTCTTCGAATCGTCGTGCGCGGCAGTGTTCCCAAGCGATCGACGCTTCGATGTGGTAACGCGTTACCTCCGTTCCGTCGGCTGATCGTTGCATCCAATCCATCCCCTCGCGAATTTTAGCCCAATCCCATTGCGAGCGATCTTGGCGATCGAGCAACAGCATTTCGCCTGACGAATCCGTCCTTGCATCCAGCCGTGCCATATGAAACGACATGAGCCCGAGTAGGGCGAAAATGCTTGCCTTGTCGCATTGCGCATGATTCGCCAACAGCAGAGCAAGTCGCTTGGCCTCGTGGCACAGATCGCGCCGTATAGAGACTTCGGTATGCGATGACAGATAGCCTTCGTTGAACAACAGGTACAACACCATGGTGGCCGCATCGACTCGATCTTTTACACATTCATTGGCGGAAAGAGTTGGAAGCTCGCTGAGTCGTTCTTTGGCGCGTGTGATTCGTTTCTGAACGTTTGCTTGGCTAGTCAACAAAGCATGGGAAATCTCTGGGATGCTAAAGCCTCCCATGACCTTCAATGCGAGCGCAATGCTGGATGAGTGAGACAACTCCGGTGAGCAACAAGCCAACAACAATCGCAGTTGGTCGTCCACGCATTCGTCGTCGTCCCATGACTCTGCCTGGAATTCTGTGCAGTGCTCCGCACGGGATGCTTCGTGTAGCATGTCTTGCATGCGTTGGTTGTGAAGCGTCTCTCGCCGCAATGCATCGATGGCCAATCGTGAAGCCACGCGATAGAGCCAACCTCCCGGGTTATCGGGTATGCCACTGCGTGCCCAGTGCCGAAGCGCTTGCGTGAGAGCCGACTGGGCGACATCTTCGGCAAGGTCGATTCGCCGTAGCCCGAATCGCTTGGTCAACACGGCAACCAAGCGACCATATTCATGACGAAAGAAATGTTCGATCAGCTTCGACGAGTCGGCGTTCACCGCAGGAGTACCTGTTTCATCCCTCAACCTATTGGAAGTAGTGGATCTTGTTAAAAATCCCTGAGTCCTGAGAGGTTTAACAACCTCCACTACCGGTTCGGCTTCCTCCACTACCGGTTCGCCTTGAAGACCCGTTAGTTGAAGCCCGCGAACTCGCGGATTTCAATGGCGCCACCAATACTGACGATCGGACAATCTCGCGCCACAGCCACTGCGGCATCGTAATTGTCGGCTTGAACTACCGAATAGCCACCGATCAACTCTTTGGCTTCGACGTACGGTCCATCGGAAACGGTACCGTCGGCGCTGAGCACTCGTCCGGTCGGCTGCAATCCATCGCCTCCATCGACAATCGCGGATGCGTGCTTTTGGAACCATTCTCCCCACATGGCGAGAAACGACTGCATCTGCTCCGGGGAAGGTTGAGACGTGGGTTCGGCTTGATCTCGGTAAATAAACATGTACTTGGCCATCGCTGTATTCCTTTAAAAGAAGTGTGCTTTTTCCGCCTTACATTTTTGCGGTTTCCGTCAAGAAGACGAAGAGGGGCGACAGAAAAGGACAGCCGCCAAAAATATTTTCAAGGAAATATTCGCCACCCAAGTAGCAGCGTTGCTCCGCACCGCTG
>JBEBHM010000863.1:0-3373 GCA_040080875.1 Pirellula sp. | reverse complement strand
TCCCGATGCGGCAGGATCTTTAACAAGATCCACTACCCAAACATTCCACTATCCAAACATAAGGTGTGGAGTCGTGCTAGGGTCTTGCGATCAGTTCGCGTGCTTCGGCTTGGCCTGCCGCAGGTTTGCCATACTCGCTTGCCGTCACCCGCGCTAGCGACGCCACGTGCCGCCATCTTAAGCTAGGTCGCGTTTTATGGAAATCATCCCACACGGTGTAGAAGTACTTTTCTGCATGCAACGCCCCGTCCTCGCTGACTGCGTACTGCAGCAAGGTCTTGAAGATACTCTCTGGGGGCAGGTCCAATTTCCCATATTGATGCGCGACGGCGCAAGCCTGACCTTGTAAATTGTTGACAATGGCATCGTCCAACAGCTTGAGCAACGAATCTTGTGTGGTCTCTCGGATACGATCCAAATGATGTTTGGCTGGCAAGGCTTCTCGTAAGCCGTCGGAGGGACTCCCTCGATCGCGGGCAACTTGCCAAGCTCCGATGAGCAAACAACTGATCCCCGAGGCGCCATCCATGACCATGGCAAGATTGCGCCAGGCATTGGCAGCATCGCTAGCATGTACGCCCCGCGAGTCACCATGGACAGAACCTGCTGGCTTGAGCCGGTCCTCATACTGAGGAGGCCGACCCGAATCTCGCAAGACAAGCATCGTCGCCGCAAGCGAAATGGCTTCGCCGATCGTCTCTTTCGAGACTCCCTCGGCGATCGCTTCGGCTGCTGCCCGAGCGGCGTCCGATGGCGACGCGGTTGCAAAGGTCTGTGCAAGGCGGTCCACGAACTGATCGTCTACTTGTTTGCTGACTCGATCGTCTTGCAACAATCGGAACTCGTCGATCATCGACGTTAGCATGCGACCGTGTTCATCCCAGTCGGCTCTGCGCGAAGGTTCGGATTGAATGCAATAGTGAAGCGATTGGCGCAAGAGTGTGAGCGAGTGTTCCGTACCGACAACGTTTTGCATGTCCCATGCTCGGTACGGTAGAACAACCCGATGCACCTCTGGGTTGTCTTGAACGAGCGGCAACAAAGCCCGCATGGCTTCCTTGGGGTCGCGAGAAACCAAGTTAGAAAAAACGTTCTCGGCCGCAGCCATGTTCCTTGCGACCACTTGGGTTCTCAGTTCCGCTGCGGTCGCAGTACTATCAATGCGTTGATCGGCATCGGTATGACTATGGAGCACTTCTGAATTGCGTCCACCGCGCTCCTGTATTCGGTTCGTGTTGCGATACAGCACCTTGAAGACCGGGAGTGCGGCCTGTCCAGTTGGCATGATGCCGGACATCTTCAGTGCTGGTGCCAAAGCCATGAACGTATGAAAGCCGATGTAATCTTCGCCACCAAAGGATCTCGCATTGGCCAGAGCGGCCGCAGCCACGAGGTTCTTCAACGTTTCGCCTCGCTGGAGCATGTCCGCGAGGCCGGACTGAAGCCGTTGGATGGGAGTCTCTTGCATGAAACGTACCAAGGGCTCCATGCTTCCAAAGTTCATTTGGCTGCGGGCTTCGTCCCCTTGAGCTATACTCGTAGAGAACCCGAGCTGTTCGGCAACGACAGGTCCGACGGTGGCAAGCAAGGTGCCGCCGCCAACCTGAGTGAGAAACGCACGTCGTGATGAATCGTTTCGCATAGCCAATTCCGCCTTTCGTTTTCGATAGGATCGTTGGAGATAACGTTGGGGCCAACTTTTCTAAATCTCCAATTCCTCGCCAAGAATTTCCAACTATTCCTAAAAATACCGTTTCCTTGACCAAACGTGTCCCAGAATCCGTTTAAGTTGCGATATTCTCAACTAACCTAGTTTCTCATGGCAACCAGCAGTTTTGTATCGTCCATGCGGCGAGATAGCATTCGAACTTTTTTTGACGCATCCCCCACTGCGAGGTTGCTCCGATCGGATAACGCACCGCTCGTTTTGGACTTTCTTTATCGCGTATTCAAGTCTGGCGAGTTGATCTCGATCGGGCAAACCGATATCCGAACACGACTGGCCGGCTACCAAGAAGAAATTCACGAAACGGAGCCCCAACTGTTGCCGGGCCCACCCGAACGGTACCTAACCCAATGGGCGGATGCTGGCTGGTTGCAACGCTTTCTTGAAGCAACCTCGGTCGAACCTCAATTTCAATTGACCCGATACGCCGAGGAAGCGATTCAGTTCGTGGATACGGCTATCTCGCGTGGCTCCAACCTGGTCGGAACGGAAAGCCGACTCCGATTGGTGATCGACACGCTTGAGGATATCGTGCGAGGAGCATCCGCCGATCCGGATCGGCGGCTGGAATATCTTCGAGCGCAACGCATCGTCATCGATCAAGAAATCGAAGCGATCGAGTCGGGCAAATCGGTTCAAGTCTACCGGCCAGCACAGATTCGCGAGCGTTTTCAGAATGCCGTGGACTTGCTCCGTGCCCTCCAATCCGATTTTCGCGCCGTCGAAGAACGCTTCCAAACGATTGCGCGCGAGGTGCAGCAGTTGCAATCCTCGGGCACCGATTCGCGCGGTCATATTCTCGGCCATGCCCTCGACTCCGAGGATTTGCTCAAACAACAAGACGAGGGTATTAGCTTTTTTGCCTTTGTTTCTTTTTTGCTCTCACCAACACAGCAAGCCGCCCTGCGAAAAAACATCGACGAGATTCAACAACTGGTGGCCCTGGCAGATCAACATGAATCGTTGGCTCGTGTTCGCAAAATGGTCCCCTCGTTGCTGGCAGAAGCTGAAAAGGTCATGCGGACCACGGCACGATTGTCTGCCACCTTGCGACGCCTATTGGATGCGCGAGCTGCTGCCCACCGTGTCCGATTGGCCAACGTGCTGCGCGAGATTCGGCAACACGCGATGCGGTTGCGAGGCTCACCGGAGTGTGCCTCGATCCAGTTGTCCGTGGACGCCGAAGCGGAAATCGTTTCGCCCATGGCTCGCACGTTTTGGGTGCAACCTCAAGACTTCGAGGAATTGCAACTCACCGAACAAATTTTCGATCCGAAACATGCGCTCGCGATGGCCGCCGCGTTTGCTCGCATGCAACGCCTGGATCTGCGCAAGATGCGTAGCCACATACGCGAAGCCACCTCCGACGGTGAAGAAATGCCGCTAACCGAACTGGTAGGCAAATGGCCGATCACCGGTGGTGTAGTCGAGCTGCTTGGCTACCTGCAAATCGCACACGACGACGCGCACCTCATCGATGCGAACCATATCGATCGAGTTACGATCGCTCAGTCGCGAGGTCGCAACACTCCATTGTCCGTCTCGGTTCCACACATCGTCTTTCGCCCCAAAGCCATCAGCCGCGAAGTCGCCACGAAGCCTCGATAGTCCCCCTAACACTCACGACCACTCGACCTTGGACTCCCC
>JBEBHM010000185.1:0-12629 GCA_040080875.1 Pirellula sp. | reverse complement strand
ATCACCATCATGACCCCACCTGCTGCAAGGCCGACGCAGAACGTGAAGTTGGCAATGTACAACCCCCAACTAACATGGTCGCTCATATTGGTGACGACCATGCCATCGCGCACTTGGACCGCCCATGAATGCGCTCCCACCAGTGCGATCGCGGACAGGAGCGTCATCCAACCATAAAAAAACCAACTGCCATCCGTTGCAACCCCCAGCGTTTTCCAAAGAAATCGCGGGTACGAACGGATCGCTTCCCTGGCGGTTGCTTGGAATGACTCGTCAACGTTGTGCAGTGTTGTGATCTCAGCGTTAGCCATGTGTGTTATTTGTCGAAGAAATAGTAGAAGCGAGGTTTAGTGCCGAGTTCTTCCTTGAGAACAAATGTGCGTTTGTTCTCAACAACCCAGCGAATCTCGGAGTTGGGATCGAGGATGTTGCCAAAGACGCGTGCTCCTGTTGGGCAGGCTTCCAGGCAGGCGGGCATCTTTCCCTCGCGAGTTCGATGCAAACAGAATGTGCACTTTTCCATGACACCCTGAGGTCGGATGCGATTCGACAGATATCCTTGGTTCGGATTGATTTCCTCGGCAGGAACGGTCGGCTTTTCCCAATTGAATCGGCGAGCATGGTACGGACAGGCAGCTTCGCAATAGCGGCATCCGATGCACCAGTTGTAGTCCACCACGACAATTCCATCCTCCTCTTGCCATGTGGCCTCGATCGGACAAGCCTTGACGCATGGCGGATTCTCGCACTGCTGGCATTGAACAGGCATGTAGTACTTTCCCGATTGGGGGACCGGATGATCGTAAGTTGCGTTTCCCGTTTCGAAATTGATGCCTCCAGCATCCATTTCAAACACTCGGATATAAGAGTTGTTGGAGACGCGATCATGGTTGTTTTCGATATGGCATGCCTCAGCGCATTTTCGGCAACCGATACAAACGCTTAGATTCAACGCATAGGCGAACTGAACTCCGGGAGTGGGTTGCGGATCATGGATCTGGACATCCACTCCGTATTCCTTTTTGCAATCGTCCTGGAGCCGTCGAAAGATGGCTTGTTTTTCCTCTGGTTTCAATTCTCGGTAGTGCTTTTGTAGAAACTCATCCACGCTAAGATCGGACGCCCACTCCGTCAGTGGCTTGAGAGCGGTCGCCCAAGCCGCAAGGCCCAACGTGGCGCCACACGCCTTTAGGAATCCACGCCTTGGCGATGGTTCTTGATTGAGAATGGGAAGCGAGATTTTTTGCATGTTGTTGGAAGCGTTTCTACCTATGGATTCCATCTTGGACATGTGTACCGCGAACAGGGGCGAACCGATCCCGAGGACCTGTGACCGGTTGAAACTTGGGAAAGTTTGGAACGTGTGGGTCGTGACAATGCTGGCAGTGGTTCTTGATTCGATCTCCCCGGCTCAGGTCCCAATAGCCTTGCATGCCACCGTGAGCACCATGTTGATAATCCCTGTACTGCGATCCATGGCATTGAGCGCATAGATCCATGGAATCTTCGAAGGCAACGGAAGCACCGTTGGCTAGTCTGAGCGTGGCATAGTTTTCAGTCGAGTTATGGCAACTTGTGCAGGTGAGTGTGCCGTGCGAGAAACGCAGCTTCTGGTGAAATTCGTTTAATTCTTGAGTTTGCGAAAGCTCCCTATTTACATGTCGCATACTGTGGCAAGCGGCGCACTGAAGCGTGATAGGATTGCCTTTCGCATCGGCATGCGACGTAGAAACGCCATCGGGCGTGGAATGTCTTCTTATTTTCGTGACAAACGGTTGGGATGACTCTCGAACGGTGCCAACGCTATCCGATTTTTGGGCTGCGAGCTCACCGCTGCGCGCCGAAATGTCACACCCCGTCACACAACCGAGACCAATCGCGAGCAGAGTCGAAAGCGCTGGTTGGCTTATATGACAACGAACGATGGGGGATTCTCGCATGTTTCGCGTAACCTTGGGTGTACTTTCGCATCATCGGAAGATTCCAACCAGTGCGTCTCATGGACCGGAGACACATGGCCTGCCAATTGCATACGCAAACATCGCGCCTCGGTGTCGCGAATTGCTCTAGATCACCCAAAAGCAAATGAATGACAACTTACAACTGTCGACCGGAAACACATGATGTGGATTAGCAGTGTCGTGATTACGACGAACTCTGTGGAGAGAAACATCGAGAGGGTGATCGAGAGTATCCCCGCGTTCACGCTGGGCGAACGCTTTGGCATGCGGCTACCGATAGTCATCGAAACGATCGACGGTCCCACTTCGCGTTATTGGCACGAATGGCTCCTTGCGTTGCCTGGTGTCAGTCAGGTCGACGTCGTGTTTGTGAGTTTTGATGATTGCATGGCGAGTTGACATTTTTAAAAAAGATCACTAACGGAACAAATCAATTAGGTATGCCTCCTCACTTTCCAAGCGAACGTCGCGAGTTTCTCAAAACGACGGCAATGGCAGCGGCAACAGCTTTGGCTCAGGGCTCTGTTTTTGGTCAATCCCAACAGCCGCCGGGTGGGCGAGAGCTTCCCGTCTTACCCGGTGTCCAGTGGAACAAAGCGCCGTGTCGGTTTTGCGGCACGGGTTGCCATGTCATGGTCGGTGTCAAGGACAATCGCGTGGTATCTGTAACCGGTGACCGCGAGGCGGACGTCAACCAAGGTCTCCTGTGTGTTAAGGGATACCATGTGGGAATGGCCCTTTATGGTGAAGACCGATTGAAGACGCCGATGTTGCGTCGGGATGGAAAGCTCGTGCCTATTTCCTGGGACGAGGCCATCGAGCAAATTGCCCAAGCGATTCTTCGGTCGCCGAACAAGTTCGCTTTTTATGGATCTGGCCAGTGGACCGTTCCCGAGGGTTACGCTGCGAACAAGTTCATGAAGGGGGGGCTGAGCAACAATCATATCGATCCAAACGCTCGACTATGCATGGCATCGGCTGTGACCGGATACCTCAGTACTTACGGCGTGGACGAACCGTACAATTGTTACGACGACCTTGATCACTGCGACACGTTGCTGCTGTGGGGCAACAACTTTGCCGAGATGCACCCGGTTCTCTTCAGCCGGTTTGTCGATCGGAGGCTACGAGGCCAAAAGGTTGAGCTCATCGACTTAGCAACGCGGCGGACTCGAACGAGCAAGCAAGCCGACCATGTTCTGATTTTTCAGCCACAAACAGATCTAGCAATTGCGAATTGCATCGCTCATCAGTTGATCGAGCGAGATGCTTGGGACAAAGCTTTTGTTGATCGATACTGCAATTTTCGGGGACCTGGCGACCCCCAAACGCTCAAGGGCGAACCGATCACGTTTGACCAATACCGAGAATTCATCGCAAAATACACGATCGAACATACGTCCAAGCTGAGTGGTCTCAGTCCAGAGCAATTGAAGCTCTTAGGGGATCTCTTTGCGGACCGAACTCGGCGCATTCTGAGCTTGTGGTGTATGGGGATGAACCAGCATACGCAAGGAACAGCCATCAACAACTTGGTCCATGGTATACATTTGTTGAGTGGCCACTTTGGCAGAACGGGCGATGGTCCACAATCGCTTACTGGCCAGCCGTCCGCTTGCGGGACGGTTCGCGAGGTGGGGACGTTGTCTCACGCGCTTCCGGGAGACATGCGGGTCGATGACGACAAAGGACGACAGATCGCCGAGGAAATATGGAAGCTGCCTCCGGGTAGGATTCATCCTACGCCAGGCCATCACACGGTCTTGATGTGGGAAAAATTCTGTTCACCTAGCGATGAACAGGGAGCCATCGATACGATGTGGGTTCAAGTTACGAATCCCGGCCAGTCGCTTCCGAATTTGCACAAGCTATTCAATCGAAAGAAGGATCTGCAAGGCAAGTTCCTCATTGTTTCTGACGTTTATCCAACGGCAACCACGGAGTTGGCCGACTTGATTCTCCCGTCCGCTATGTGGGTTGAGAAAAACGGCATCTTTGGAAACTCTGAGCGTCGAACGCAACAGTGGTATCGAATGATCTCTCCGCCTGGAGATGCGCGCGACGATTGCTGGCAGACGATCGCGGTGGCCCATCGTCTCATGGATTTGGGACATGCGGGAATGAAAGATCGCGACGGCAAGTTCCTGTTCCATCAAGAGGATCAACACGGGCGAGAAGTCGCCGTTTGGGATTGGGCACACTACTATGACCTCAACGTGGACGAAAGGCTTTATGAAGAGTACCGCAAATTCTCTACCCTCAAACACAAGGATCTTGCACCGTATTCCGTGCTTGCCAAAGCGCGTGGGCTGCGATGGCCAGTCGTTCAGCAAACGGATGGTTCGTGGAAAGAAACGACGTATCGATTCATCGAAGGGTCGGACCCGTATGTTGCGGCTGGGAAGGGCATTCAGTTCTATCATTCGGTAACCAAAGATGATCGAGCGCTTATTTGGTTTCGACCCTACGTCCCTCCTCCGGAAATACCGGATCAGGAGTATCCATTTTGGCTAGACACAGGCCGAGTATTGGAGCACTGGCACACAGGCACGATGACGATGAGGATCCCGAATCTTCGGAACGCGATGCCACATACCTATGTCGAAGTCAATGCGGAAGATGCGCGGCGATTGCAAATTCGCAACGGTGATCTTGTCCATGTGAAAACACGCAGAGGCGAGATTCAACTCGTGGCTTGGATTGACGGTCGGGCAAGTTGTCCGCCCGGACACCTCTTTGTACCTTTCTTTGACGAAAAGAAACTGATCAATGAATTGACGTTGGATGCCCATTGTCCATTCAGCAAAGAGCCAGACTACAAAAAGTGCGCGGCACAAATCAAAAGGGTGACCGCATGACTAGCACAACGAGGATCCAAGGGGAGCGATGGATTGCAATCGTCTCTGTCGCGACGATAGGACTAGCGCTGGTTGGTTTCCTGGTTGGAATTGGGCAGGCGACCAATTCGAAACGGTTCCAATCCATAGTGCATGAAAATAATGACGTAGCCAATTCGATTTCCGCAACACCATCTTATGGAGAAATAGATTCGATACGTCACGGAGCCAATCGAGACGGTCGTTCTGACCTTCGCTCCCTCCAATCCAACACTCCGACACTCTTCGATTTGGTTGATCGTACGCCCGAAATGAAAAACGAAGCGTTACAGGATCGTTTGCGGACACGCGCCTTTGATGGAGCACCGCCCGTCATTCCTCATTGGGTCGATCAACAGACTACTGAGAGTTGTCTCGTCTGCCATTTGGCAGGAACAAAGCTGGGAGAACGCATTGCGACCAAAATGTGCCATGTGCTGATATCCAATTGTACGCAATGCCATGTTGAACAAGTTTCTACTCGATCGTTCTCCACGCTGGCTTTGGCTGACGGGGCGTCCCGCGCTGCGAGCATCAGTACACCGGGCAATGTGGTGAATGCATTCGTCGGAGTTGTGAGAGCCGGGGGCGGAAATCGAGCGATGGCAGGCGCTCCTCCAACGATTCCCCACTCTCTTCACATGAGAACGGAATGCATGAGCTGTCATGGGCTCATTGCTCGCCCTGGAATCCGTACGACGCACCCCTGGTTGCAAAATTGCTTGCAGTGTCACGCGACGGACGTTGAAATCGACTTGCGTCCGAACGCGAACTGATGATGCATTGCGAAGAATGAACACGCCGCTGAACACCCGCACCACCGATTTGGAGCCTTTGATGAACAATACGCCAGACTCTTGCACAGCACCCACGCAGAGAACGGACGATGAGGGGCCAGCTATCCCGGAAATGCGTGAAGCATTGCTTCATCCAGAGGAACTTAGGGAACTCGGAGCGGATCTGGAAAAATTTGCAACGGTTCACCAGGTCCTTTGCAAATCCGGCGCGCGCGATCGATCACCCGCCACGAACCGATCTGTTTTGGAGGCGATTGAGAATCTGATTGCCAAATCGATAACCGCCATTCAAGTTCGCTATCGATTTGATAACCACGATTGGACAGACACGCTCGTCCATGACCGCGATTGTGTCAGGCTAATTCGGTGTCAGCATTCGAATGAGTTGTCGGAAGCGGCAACGCCGTGAAGAATATTTCCATCGCATTTCGCTACCGATGTATTTATCGCGAATGGCGTTGAGTTAGCGAAACGGCGAGAGCCGTCCGGTGATAAGTCGGGACCAGCGAATGGAAGGCTATTCACGTAACGTCGCAGCTCGTTATGTGATTGCAACATTGGAGATGAGCGATGCGATACGTTGACAAGCGTCGGCGGGAATAGTGTGGGGACCGTTGAATTCGAGCAACGAACCTTTGCAACCTATGTCCGTCAGCAAAGAATGCAACCATCGGCCCGTTTCGATTGGCAGGATCGGGTCGACTCGGCCGTGGCTTTGAACCAAGGGGACGGCGAGCGGTCGTTCCGATGCTGCCGTGCGCCACTGCGATTCACAGATGAGAGCGCCTGACAATACGATCAGCCCGGCGATCGGACCGATAGAACCTCGAAGTGCGGTATCGACGGTTAACATCGCTCCTTGCGAGAAGCCCCCAAGCACGATCCTCAAGCCCTCCCAGGATTGCGTTTGTATGCAAGCCGATACGCAGTCGCATAGCGCCGTACGCGCTTCATCGATTCCATCTGGAACCGCATCTCGCATTTGATGGAACGAGTTGGTTTCGCTCATGAGCATCAGAGCTGCCATATTAAGTCGCCACCAAGCGCGCGAACCGTACATTCCTTCGTCGCTCATATCGATTGGGGCTTCTGGAAAAAGAAATGCCGACTTGGGAGAGTCCTCCGGCAAATGAGGCAGGAGTTCTTCGAACACGCCGACGAGATCGGTACCGGACGCACCGAAACCATGGCAAAGAACGACCAAACTAGCGGGAGGTTGTTTGGATGGGGAAATAAGAACGGTGTTTAGGTTGGCTAATCGAGGTCGAGTCAGCAGCCATGCATCGGGATCAAATCGCATCGAAAGTTTAAAGCCGCAACGGCTTTGTCCGGGGAATGGTCTCGGTCGCGAACCACAGGAGCTAACGTACCTCTTTGAAAGCGGTCCACGATAGATAGCCGAGGATACCCGAACAGACGATAAACGCGATATCCATCAACAAGCTCGGGTAACTAAAGAGCGCACCCATCCCTGCCAATACCATGATCAAATCGACGAGAAACAATAGAAAAATCAGTCCAGCGACCACGAGACCGCCTAAACACAACAATTTGGGCATCAAGTACCTCGGTGCTCTTTAGGACGGCACCCTGCAGCTGGGTGACTGAACTGAATCGGGATGTCGGTGCAAAGGTGCAGCATAGTGACGCTAGAATTACCCAGCTCTTAAACGTCCGAAAACGGAAATTTGATTGGAAAAGGTCGAACAAAGGGCTCTCTTGGGATTCCCGACGTCGAGGGCTAGTATAGTTGAACTTTTTTGACTGTCATGGGGCTTCCCATGGACGTTGACTATTTATCTAAAAAGCTTTGCCGCAATGCCCGAAAGAGCGGAAAGGTTGTAACGAAAGTGCATGAAAACAAGGCGAAAGTGAAACTCAGGGCGATGATGCCCGCCGCCCAGAATTACGCCTATTTCGATCATGCGGCGGTCGGTCCAATTCCGCGACCCGCTGCCGAAGCAATCCGTAGGTGGCTGGACCAGTCCTTAAATCACGGCGACGTTTTTTGGCCGGAGTGGTCTGCGGCTGCCAGCCAATTGCGACAATCAGCGGCATGTTTGCTTCACTGCAATAATTCTGAGATCGGACTGATCCCCAACACAACCTTTGGAATCAATGTTGTGGCGCAGGGCTACCCCTGGAACGCTAGATCCAAAGACAACGTGGTCGTGCTGGAGAACGAGTTTTCAAGCAATCTGCTCCCCTGGGCGAATCTGGAACGGCGCGGTGTCGAGGTTCGCAAGGTGCCAGTTGCCCCGGATGGTGTCGTTTCCCTGGACTCGATTCGCCAACGGATCGATGGATCTACTCGCATCGTTGCGGTTAGCTGGGTTGGCTATTTGAGCGGATATCGGGTCGATTTGGCCGCCCTTTGTGACATGGTGCATGGGGCTGGGGCTCAGTTGTTCGTCGATGCTATCCAGGGCCTCGGTGTATTTTCATTGAATACAAGCAGTATTCCGATCGACTATTTAGCTGCGGATGGCCACAAATGGATGCTGGGGCCTGAAGGAGCCGGAATCCTATACATTCGTCAAGACAACCTCGAAAGGTTGGAACCGCTGATGTTGGGTTGGGGCTCGCTCAAAATGGCGCATCAGTTCCAAACGGCGGAAATGGTCATTAAGCAGGATGCGTCGCGATACGAGGGAGGCTCCTCCAATTTTGCTGGACAAATTGGACTATCGGAGAGTTTGCGCGTGCTGCTGAGTTTCGGTTGCAATCAGGCTGTAAATCCGATTGCCGAAGCAGTGCTCGAAAATGCAGCTTGCATCGAGGATCGTCTAAGGTCGATCGGCGCCAAACTGCATGGAGCTCGTAGCCGCGAGCGTCGTGGCCAAGGAGCTGATAACGAGAGTCCGAATCGCAACCAAATCTCACCGAACGAGCTCAGTGGCATCGTGACATTTACGTTGGGCGAGCGTGACCCGATGGAAATCCGCAAGGCGCTTCTCAAGGAACAAATCGTGCTGAGCGTTCGTCACGGGTGTCTGCGCGTCGCGACGCATGCTTACAATACGAGCGAAGATATCGATCGGTTGATCGAAGGGCTGAATGGTTGATTGTTCAGGCTCACGGATGTTCGGAGATCATAGGATTCAAAACAAGGCAGACATGAAATGAATTTTTCGCCAGAAAACAACCCTTACACACCTGCGGCGTTCTCCGAACCGGGGGATGGGTCGAACGAAGCGCAGCCCTTGCAAGGGTTTAGCAAGTTGGCGTGCGTTTTGTTCATCATTTTGGGGGCGCTCGGACTGATGGTCACGTTGCAATCCGTATTCGGGTTTGCCTACGCGATGTTTGGGCCAGCCGACGCTCGCATCATGATGTCCCCGTTTCCGGGCGCCATTTTCATTTCGATGTCTCTGGTATTTGTAAAGTTTATCGCTTCGGTGGGGGATATTGTCGGCGGCATCCAAGGGCTTCAGCAGCGTCGATTCGGCGCGACGCTAATTCGATGGATCGCGGCGGTCATGATGGTCATCAAGGCGCTCGAAACCTGCTTCCAATGCGCGTTTACCTATTTGGGAATGGACGCGATTATCGAACATTCGATGAAAGACATTCCCAATCAATCCACCCCGCCGCCGTTTGACATGGGAGAATTCATGCACGTTATTTTCTACATCACCATCGGCGTAACGATTGCGATGGGGTTGGCGATGTTTCTTTTCTATCTGTTCACCTTTTTGCATTTCAGCAAAGCAAAGACGCTGGCCCAATTTTACAAGAGGTAATCCGCATGCATTCCGAATTGAGTTCCAGCAAAGCCGTGTATACCGGTTCGTTCGACCCGGTGACGCTGGGGCATCTGCACATTATCGAGCGAAGTGCCAAACTCTATGCGTCGCTGGTGGTGGGCGTAGGCGTCAACTCCTCCAAACAGTCCTTGTTTAGCACCGACGAACGCATCGAGTTGCTGCAACGTGTGACAAGCCACCTGCCGCACGTCCAAGTGCGAGCGTTCGACGGGCTAGCGGTGGACTTCGTCCGAAGCATTGGTGCGAAAGTCATGGTACGCGGAGTGCGTCCGCTCATGGATATCGCCGCAGAATTTACCATGATGATGGCCAACCGGCAGTTGGATGCGGACGTAGAAACGGTCTTTCTCATGGCGGATGAAGTCTACGCGCACGTTTCCAGTACGCTTATCAAGCAGATCGCCAAGCAAGGAAACGGTCGATCGCTAGAGCGTTTTGTGCCTGCGGAAATTATCTCCACTCTTATGGCTAAGGTGCATTCCGTCAACATCGACTAGCCGGTCCCGGTCCTAGGGCTAGCCAAATGACACTCACTTTGAACCTCAGGCGCGAACCGCGTACGAGAATCAACTGAATACACCAACGAATCCAAGCCAGCAGCCAGCGATCGAGATTTAGATCATCACAAATGAGTGTCAAACTGAGAATCTCGATGGTCGAAAGATGCGACTGGTAAATCCCCCGACTTCCGTGTTGAATGATGAAAAGAAATCGATGTAATCCAACCACGGAACCAACCATTCCGAACGCCGCGGACGTCTTCGAAAAACCTAACTGCCAAGCAGATCACAACAGATAGAGCGAGAATCAAAATGCAGATGTCTGAACCTCAGCCCAGTCAATACGACTGGCGATTTCAACTATTTGGGTTTCCAACGCGGGTTACGTGGCTGTTCTGGGCGGTCAGTGCCGCGTTAGGATACAGTGCCGCTCTCGGAATTCAGCGGATGTACTCTGTCCTGATGGGGGTAAACGTACATTTCGCATTGTTGCTTGCCATTTGGGTGGGAGTCTCGTTCGTATCGATATTGATTCACGAACTTGGTCACGCGCTGGCGTTTCGTTTTTACGGAATCCAATGCCAGATTGTACTTTATCAAATGGGCGGACTCGCAATTCCTGGTGCAGGCATGTTGTGGGGGAACATGGGTCGCAAGCGACAGTTGACCCATTTGGATCAGATTGTGGTCTCGGCGGCAGGGCCGGCAATACAGCTCTTGCTGGCGTGTTTCGTGGGCGTTGTCGCAATTCTGTGTGGGATTACGGTTCGCGAATTCTCTTGGCTCACGCCGCTCATCGGAATCAAGACGAGCATTCCGAAAGATCCGTTCGTGTTTTCATTTGTTTATTTCATGGTCACGATCAACGTGTGGTGGGCACTCCTAAATCTGCTTCCCATTTATCCGCTCGACGGGGGACAAATCACGCAGCACATCATCGGAATCGTGCGACGCAACAGTGGGTTGATGGAAGCCTACGCGATCGGTGCGCTAGTAGGCGCTCTCGTCGCATTTTGGTTCTTCCAAAGAGGCTCGACATTCAACGCGCTCTTCCTCGCGTCGATGGCAGTCAGCAACTTTCAGGCGATGCAAGCGGGCAACGGACCTCGTTATTGGTGACAAATCGAAAAAAAATTTGAAATTTTTTTTGGTCCAATTTCGGTCTTCATCGCATCGCTCAACGTCGATCGATTCGCATCGAAAAGAGGACCATTGCAACACTCGCTTCAACGCGATGGAGACTAGTTTCTAAGACTGATTCGATCGCGTCGAAATGATGGGTTGCATGTTGTCATCAAGCGCTGCGCACGCGTTGAAACAAACACTTGGATGCGATGCGCAACGATGAGCGATAGCGCTCGTGTCGTCAATTAATTCATTGGTTTTTTGCGAGAGGCATCTGTCGTTGCAGATACGCAAACACGTTTTTGTTGATGGCATATGATCGCTGAATCGAGTTCGATGCGAAGCCATTTCGACATCTTCAAAATGCGTTCATCGAACAAACAAATGAGTCGCTAGTCGACATGCAATGCGAGCTCCGTCAGATCGCTTTCAACGATGCGTTCGAGGAGCGCGCGAACAAAAAAATTGACATCGCACGGTGGAAAATTGGTTTCATTTATGTGGAAAAATTGTCGAAAAGATGTTGCATTAACTTTCGACTTTTATACAAATAGTCGCATTGGAAGTTGTTCCTTTCGAGAGATCGCTTTGGTTGGGTTCTCGATTCGTCGAGACGAGACACGATGTCACAACCGAAGCAATTTCAAGAAAGGGTTTTAGTACCGGTTGTCGGACTCAGATCAATCACCTACTGCTTCTGGTGATTGAAACCTGCGGCAACCATGTTTCCCATTTCGGAGGATGTATCCGTGGCCAAGAAAAAAGCTGGAGCAACGAAGAAGAAGGTAGCCAAGAAGAAGGCTGCTAAGAAGGCAGCAGCACCTAAGAAGGCTGCAACCAAGAAGAAAGTAGCCAAGAAAAAGGCTGCTAAGAAGACTTCCACAAAGTCTCCTTCCTAGTACCGTTGCTCTGCTAGAGCACTCGACTTCTTGTCGAGAGTCTGCTCCAAGCAACAAAGTGAAACCGCCGAGAACACTCGGCGGTTTTTTTATGCACATTTTTTGTGACTGAATATTCCCCCATGTTGCCGACTGACCAAGCAAATCCTTGAGAGTAGAACGATTGTCTCAATCGTTTCCGGTTCCCTTCCAAGGCTCAGTCGCTACTGAGCCTTGCCTGTAAAATTGCGAAAGACTTATCACCGGACGGCTCGCGCCGTTCCGCTAACTGACATAGTCGACGCAGTTCGCCTTATTTGCACAATCAGAAAAATTGACTCATCTGCCGTGCCTTGGACTGCCGATACCTTGCGCAAGACGCGACGGTTGCCTTACGCCTTGTTCGGCGGCACCGATGCGGTTAGCCACGGGTGACTCGAAGTGCCTACATACCATCGCAGAAACCTCCTTTCCACGGGCCGAATTCTAGGTGTGGCAATGGCGATTGCCACTATACATTTCGCAGGTTGTGTGGCGATTCGAAGCGTGCCGACCGCAGAAATCTCTCCGTGCGCATCGCTCCGTTCCAATATCCAAGACGACTGTTGTCCGTTGTACGATCGCCGAGAAATCGCAAAACAATGGGCTCAACGACTGAATCCAGTACAGCTCGTACCCGGGAGTGTGACCAATTGGGTTGTCTGCCAGCACGCTCGGTGCGTAGA
>JBEBHM010000862.1:0-3382 GCA_040080875.1 Pirellula sp. | reverse complement strand
GAACTAGGCTCTGTAGCTACCGAGCCTCGCGCTCCAGTTGGACGAGCCGACTGGGGGCGGACCCCAGCGGTCTTGTGCCGCTTGGTGAACTAGGCTCTGTAGCTACCGAGCCTCGCGCTCCAGTTGGACGAGCCAACTGGGGGCGGACCAGTTCATGTCGCTTGCAAGAAATGTTCTTGAGCTTTTTGCCGAATGACATCTGGCAACGCAATGCACTCTAACTCGAAGACGCGTCTTTGTAGCGTTTCTGCGGTATCATCCGCAAACACTTGACAGGCCCGTTGCTGAAGAATTGGGCCATGGTCGTATTCGTTATCAACCACGTGAACCGTGCATCCCGAGATTCTCACACCGAAATCGATGGCGGATTGGTGCACCTTTAGCCCGTACATTCCTTTGCCGCAAAACGACGGAATGAGTGACGGATGAACGTTGATCACGCGGCCTTCGAAGTCTTTGGGGATCAGGAGATGTTGCAAGTACCCACCCATCACAACCAACTCGACATTCAGTCGGCGGATAGGATCGAAGACGGACTGGGAGTGTTCTTCGGCGGATTGGCTTTTTTTCTTGGGTATCACCGCCGTTGGAATGTTGGCATTCCTTGCGAATTGGAGACCGCCAGCATCCGAACGCGAGCTAACGACAATCCGAAATTCAACGGGCAGTTTGCCCTCGTCTCGATGAGCGATCAGGTTCTTAAGAGTCGTTCCACCACCGGAAATCAAGACTGCGATTGGTAACTCATTCATTTCAAGTCCACCTCTCAACGGCCATTCGTTGTTTGTCATAGGGAAACAGCCAACAAAAGTCAAAGTAGTAGGCACATTCCGTGTGCCGTTAACCAATTCAGCTGCAAATCATGTCGGGCGGACGGCACGACGGAGCGTGCCTGCAACTTTAGTCCGACGGCACGACGGCGCGTGCCCGCAACTTTGGTCGGAAAAAGACCACATTGGTTACTTCTCAAGGCTCTTCTTTGCATCGTTTAGCTCTTGGAGAAACTCCTTGAAACTACCCTGGTCGCTTCCGTCCGAAAGTTGAACGGCCTTTGTTTGCGCCTTAATCGCTCGATCCAATTGGTCGATCACAAACGACAATCGAGCGAGCGTGTCGTACATATTGGCTTGATCGCCACCTCGAACGTCAGCAAGCGCTTTCTCGACGGCATTGGCCGACATTCGAATAATTTCTTTGCTATCGATTTCCCCCTCGGAAAACTTCTCGAATGCAGTCCAAGCCGCATCCTGAACAAAGAGAGGTTCTTTGGCACAGCTTTGAAACAACGCTTCATACGTTTTTTCGATGGCCTTGTTGTCGGCTTTGGCGTAAACCTGCATATCGATTTTGGATTTGTAGAGTCCAAACAAAATTCGCTTGTCGGTAACTTTCGCGATAAAACCGTCGAGTGCATTGGCCGCTTCGGTGAACTGTTTCCTTTGAGCGAATCCTCGGATGGTTGTTTCGATTTCTTCGATCAATTTTTTCTCCGCAATGTAGCCAGCCCGATCCCAAGAATTATTGAGAACCGATTCAAGGACAGCATCCATTTCCATGGGATGTCCTATCCAATCGATTCTCGAATCTTTGCCGACAATGAACGCGCTTGGTATGGTGTTCTGTTTAGCAGCCAACATAAAGTCGACTTCACTGGATCCGTCAGGATCGGTCGCCAAGCAATAGCCCTTGGTTACCTTTTCAATGGTAGTTTCTTTGCCGTCTTCGAGGCGAATAGTGTTTTTCAGAAAGGCGGATACTTTGTCGAGCGGTTCGCTACTGATGCTGACAATTTGCAGGCCCTTGTCCGCGAATTGTTTTTGCAATTGAGCAAGGTGGGGCATACTTTGGATGCAAGGACCGCAGGTCGTTGCCCAAAACTCGACGACGTAAACTTTCCCTTTTTCGAAAGAAGTGACTTTCGGAAATTGTCCGTTTCCGTCGTGAATCCAAAATTCCACGTCGAGTTTAGGTGCGACCGAACCAACCTCTAGTTTTTCGGCCGCATTCGAGGGATTGGCAGTTGGCAACGCGCCTATTCCTAATGAGCAAATAGCAATACGAAAGACAAGTCCGGCGCGAAGGAATGGCATCAATTAACTCCACAAGCTTTATTGGTATCACAAGCGTTGGATTATACACCTTCATCAATCGTCGGTGCAATCGCTAAGATTGGCCCTTGCACAATATGATCACACAAGAATGTCGAGCTAGACAGATGATGGTGAACATTGAGTCCGGAGAATTGAGGGTATTTCCATCGAATACCGATGAGATCAGTCTTTGGCCTTGCCACGTTTCGGAAGCAAGACGGATGACGAAACTTTGTTTGCAATGCGATGGCCCGAGGCGATACCCATTGTGGCGTCGAAACTCCAATGCACACCGAGATAAATTCGGCTGACTCCATTTTCCCATACCGCGTCATCGAGTGTGCCATACGTGCGCGAAATCAAAGGTCGGATATTTCCATCGGACCCGCGATTTAGGCCATTGAATTCGTCCGAAACAAATTCGAATGGGATCCTAGTCGTACCGTAAAAGTTCGCGATCGTGTAGAACGCTGCGGCGCCGAATGTCGCATGGCCAGACGAGTATGCGGGAAAGGGTGGCGTGAAATCGATGCCATCACCCGTTCCGTTGGTGGCAGGTGCGCCGAGCGGCAACCAAAGCGGATCTCCGATGGTGGCTGGATTGCCGTCGGTGTTACCTTGTTGGATCCCAATGACCGGTCGCCAGAAGTTGTAATAGTACTTTGTGTACCAACACTGAATGCCGGCGTCGGCCATTGCAAGGTTGATGAGCGCGAACAATCGAGCGTTTTCATCTGCCGAATTGCGGCGACCGAGCGAGATCGCTCTAGCAATTTGGTTGTACAAGCGGGGAGGCGTACCTAAGCCCTTGGCTCCGTCATAGCCCCAGAAGATCCCGATGGTGGTTTGCTCAGCATTTCGAATTGTTGGTGTCGTCGTTCCGTTGCCACCGTATGCCAAGACTTCTTGATACGCTAACGTGTATTCAGGTGAAGTCAGTGGCGGAGGTGGCGAGCCAAGATAGGTGTGTATGTCGTCGATCACGAATGGATCAACATGATACCAATGCGGGGCGTATACGCCTTGATTGGGATGAAGTGGATCAGGCTGATGGTCACCCGGAGACGTACCGAAAGTGTAGGGTACATTTAGCTCCGAGCCGTCGTTGCTGCGTTCGGCAAGAATTGCAGCAGCGACCAGCGTCCCAAGTTCAATCCCTCGCCTTCGCGGCGGGTTTGCAGGAATCGAATCAAGCACTTGGCTATAAGCGGCTGCAAACGTTGCTGACTGCTGCGGATACAATGCAGACAAAGTATCCATGGCCGCCTTGGAGACCGCCGCTTTCTCATTGG
>JBEBHM010000861.1:0-3384 GCA_040080875.1 Pirellula sp. | reverse complement strand
CCGCACTTTGAGCTTGGCTTCCATGCGCGCCGACCGTCCGAGCGATGCGATCTCGCGCAGCAAGGCCATTCTCGTATTCAACGCGGCGTCGGCCTTGGCGAAGCTGCCGTCTGGATAATCGCAGAAATGAACGCTCTCATGCACTCCAGATAGTTCGCCCTTGAGATGCCGCCACAGCACTTCGGCCAAGAACGGTGTAAACGGAGCGATCAGCTTGGAGATCACCACCAAGCATTCGTACAACGTCCAGTAGGCATCGATTTTATCGGACGAGTCTTTTTCGGAAGCCCAATACCGCGAGCGGCTTCGGCGAACGTACCAATTGCTGAGCGCATCGACCAAAGCATTCAGTGCCTGGCAAGCGTCGTAGCTGTTGTACGCATCCATTTGTGTAACGACCGTGTTGCAGGCAGCCGCCAATTCGCTCATCATCCATCGATCCAACTCGCTTCGTTCGGAGATAGGGCGATACGTGGGGGACTGCGCAAACTCGGTCGACGTAAGCTGCAACAAGGGGCCAGTGATGTCCGAGGGGCCTTGGAAGCCATCGATCTCCGCATAGATAGTGAAGAAGCTGAATACATTCCAAAGCCGCAGGATGAACTCGGGAATACTGTCGCGAATGGCTCGTTCGCTATAAAGAATCGAAGTCCAAGGTGGCTGATTTGCAAACAGATACCATCGCAACGCATCTGCTCCGTAGCGATCGAATATCTCTTGAGGGCTACGATAGTTGCGAAGCGTCTTGGACATCTTGCCCGTCTTCATGACGAATTCGGCGCCGAGCGATTCGCGAGCCTCCTCTTCGGTGAGGAAGCGTTGTTTGCCATCTTTGCTCTCGTACCATTCGGCAAGCATCAATCCCAGCACGATGCAATTCCTGAACGGATGAGGATACGCCACATCCTGTTTGTCAAACAACATCGTACTGATGGCCAGTTGGCTATAGAACCAACCGCGAGTTTGATCGATGGCCTCGCTGATAAAATCTGCCGGGAATTGGCTCTTGAACAGATCTTGATTTTGGTGCGGATACCCCCACTGGGCAAATGGCATGGCACCGCTGTCGTACCAGCAGTCGATGACTTCGGTCACACGCCTCATGCGCGAGTTGTCAGCAAAAGGGGAGTCGTAAGTGATCGCATCGATGTAGGGTTTGTGAACGCGCAAATCATCGACAAGTTCGGGATTCTTGGATTTGGCTGCGGCCCAAACCTCGGTCCCTTGAACACCGGGCTTGGAAATCAATTCTTCGTAGCGACCGATGGCTTGCATTTGGCCAGTCTTGTCACAAACCCAGATCGGAAGTGGTGTGCCCCAGTATCGTTCGCGCGAGAGAGCCCAGTCCACGTTGGACTCCAAGAAATTGCCAAAGCGGCCCGTACCGATATGCTCGGGAAGCCAACCAATCTTGCTATTGTTCTCGAGCATTGCATCGCGAAACGAGGTCGTACGAATGAACCAACTTTCGCGTGGATACTGAATCAGCGGATCTTCGCTGGCACGCCAACAAAATGGATAGTCGTGTACATACTGCTCTTGATGCCAAAGCTTGCCATCATCGCGAAGTCGGCGTGTGATGGGTTTGTCGGCGTCCTTGACCCATTGCCCTTCGAAATCGGGAATATCCGAGGTGAATTTGCCATTTGGTGCTACGGCGCACAACAACGGGAGTTGCGCACCGTTGGCAAATCGTTCGCGCTCGGCGATCAGCACGTCATAGTCCACCTCACCAAACGCGGGGGCCAAGTGCACCAACCCAGTGCCTGAGTCGAGGGTCACAAACGGCGCGTGGACAACTCGCCACGATGGCCGTTCCTGTTTGCCTGAGTTGAGGGAGAGGACATCATTGGATTGCTGAGCGTAATAGCAGTCAAAGGGTGGCTTGTACTGTAAACCAACGAGTTCGGCGCCGCGAACAGACTTGGTGATGGCAAGGGGCCGTTTCACTTTTTCAGCGAGGGATTCGACGAGATTTTTCGCAACGACAATCGTTTCGCCCGATTGATCCTCTAAGCAAAAAGCGTATTCCAAATCTTCGTGTACGGCCGCAAATTGGTTGCTTGGAAGAGTCCAAGGAGTGGTGGTCCAAACGACCAGCGAAGTCCTTTCGTAACCCTCCAACTGGAATCGAACGAATACGCTTGGATCGGCGACTTCGCGATACCCCTGTCCGACTTCGCCGGAGCTGAGGGCTGTGCCCCCTTGTGCCCACCACCATACGATCTTATGGCCACGGTAGAGCAGGCCGCGATCGAAGAGCGTCTTCAGCGACCACCAGACACTTTCGATATAGGATTGATGGTACGTCACGTAGGCTTGGGACAAATCGATCCAAAAGCCTAGGCGTTCGGTCATGCGTTCCCATTCACGCATGTATCGCCAGACGCTTTGCTGGCACTTTTGGATGAAGCCTTCGATGCCGAAGCTCTCTATTTCCTCTTTGCCGTGAATGCCAAGCTCTTTGCAAACCTCGACTTCGACAGGCAATCCGTGCGTATCCCAGCCCGCTTTGCGCTCGCATCGATAGCCGCGCATGGTGCGATAGCGAGGGAAGAGGTCTTTGATGGCTCGGGTTAAACAATGGCCCGGATGGGGCATGCCGTTGGCGGTCGGAGGTCCCTCAAAGAATACGAAGGGAGGAGCATCCTGTCTGAGTTCAAGCGACCTCTCGTAGATCCGATTGGCCTTCCAAAACTCCAGCGTATCCTCTTCGAGTTTTGGAAATTTGATGTCTGTGTTGACGGCTCGAAACATGCGAAAAAACTGGGGCTAGTGGTAAGGACTACCTAACATCATTCGATGTCTTCAATGCCAGGATCCAATTCTTCGCTTTCTCCGTCAAGCATCTCTTCCTCGACTTCTTTTCCATCGCCAGGAATCATTCCGTCGTCGGCTGGTTCGATTTCGTATTCGTCGTCCAACTCTTCTTCGAAATCGTCATCGAAATCATCGTCGAAGTCGTCTTCGTCAAAGTCCTCGAACGGATCTTGTTCCTCGTCGTCGGCATCGTCCGTCGGAATTTCCTCATCCGCTTCCTCGTCATCTTCGCCCCATGAGTTTTTGGTCGGGGCACGTGTTGGGGTTTCTGCTTGCAGCGCCATTTCAAACCAGTCTTGCAATGGCTTGCCAAACTCAACCGACGGAACACTGCCCAACTCAACGTCAGAATCAGGTTCGTATTCTAGGGCTTTGGTCAAATCGATGCCGCACGAAAGCTCTGGAACCAATGGGCGTTCCTGGACGGCACAGTCGCCGACCACCACGTCGTTCATTTGAGTGTTAATAACGAATCTCACCAATCAGCTCCACCAAAAGGCGTTTTGGAAAAGTCATTACCCTCGGTTTGCACCGAGGAATTTATTGCTCTACAAAGCAGGTCCG
>JBEBHM010000184.1:0-12667 GCA_040080875.1 Pirellula sp. | reverse complement strand
GCCGAATTGGCCAGTCCCCGCGTTCATGAACAGCTTGGCTGGGGCATGATTGAACAGGTCTGTCTTGCAAGTTCGAATGAAGGTCAGGTCGTCGACTACTTTGGCCGTGTGCGGCAGCAAGTCGCTAACCCACGCGCCATTGTTTCCATACTGTGCAAACGATCGCTTCGTTCCTAGCAAGTTGATTCGGTGACTGCTATCCATGAACGCAAAGCGTTTACCCTCCAAGTAGCTTTTGGGGATCGGTTCACCATTGAGCCTCGTCAGTTCGGGTTTGTAATCAAATAATTCGAGCTGCGAAGGGCCTCCTGCCATGAACAAAAAGATGACTCGTTTGGCTTTCGCAAAGAAATGTGGTTGCTTGGGCGCCATCGAATTGCTCGCCCGAGTTCTGGTATCCGCGGAAAGAGAATTCTCTAGCAAGCTGGCTAGTGCCATCGATCCAACTCCGATGCCGCACTGGCCAAAAAAATGTCGCCGCGTCTGGGTCCTTAAAAAGTGTTCTTCCATTTTTCTTGGATCCATTATTCCCTCGTCACGGTTTCATCTAAATTGAGCAGAACTCTCGCGGCGCTCAACCGATCAAGTTGGTTCAAGATCTCCATTTCATCGTCTTTGGGTAGTCTCGACGTGCAGCGTTGAAACGCGGTCGGTAAACCTTCTTTTTCGATGACCTTTTCAAGAGACTGAGCGAACTCAAAGAAGGCCGCATCATTGAGAAGTGTCAGAGCTTGCAAGGGCGTGTTGCTTCGGATTCGCCGAGTACACGTGCTGTTCCCCTCCGGTGCATCAAATACATTCAGAGACGGCGGAGGAGTCGCGCGATAGACAAAGGTGTACAAGCCGCGTCGATACTTATCTTCACCTGGGCTGACTTTCCATTCTCGCTTGACTTGCCCCTGCGTCATGACTCCATCAGGAATTGGAGGAAACACAGGCGGTCCACCCATCTTGGAAGATAGTAATCCGCTAGCGGCCAAACCCATGTCGCGAACAATCTCAGCGTCCAGTCGCAACCGATTCTGCTTGGCCAGCAAATAGTTGTCGCGATCTCGTTCGAGAATATCCGGTCGTTCAACAGACTTCTGACGGTAGGTACGCGTGGTCACAATTGCCATATGCAACTTCTTGAGACTCCACCCGTCATCGATGAACTGAAGCGCCAGCCAATCGAGCAGCTCCGGATGTGAAGGGACCGCACCTTGCAAACCAAAGTCGTTATCGGTCTCAACAATTCCTTTTCCAAACAACTGCTGCCATACGCGGTTGACGAAAACCCGTGCGGTCAGCGGGTTTTTAGGAGACACAATCCACTCCGCCAAATCGAGGCGATTGAGCGAATCTTTGCGAGACTCCAGAGGGTGTAGGACCGAGGGAGTGCCGCACGTGACTTCTTCCGATGGGCGAGTGAAATCGCCTTTGATGAGGATGGTCGTTTTTCGAGGAGTCGACAATTCGGACATCACCATCGTCGGAATTCCTTGCTCTAACTGTTTGTCGATTCGTTTTGTGCGATCCTTCAATGTGGCGAACTCAGAATCGCTCGAGCCGATGCTTGCGGTGTAGAGGGTTTCTTTATGAATGGTAGATCGCTTTGCTTTGTCCGTTCCAAGGGCTTTCTTGGTTTCGGTGGAAAGAGCCTTTTTTTCCTCGTCGGTCAACTCCGATTCCCACTCGTCCAAATCCGCCTGTCGCTTGGAGATTATTTCGCGCTTGGCAGACTCCAGTTTCTTTTTCTCTGCAAGCAGTTCGGAAGCGATCAACTCGGGCGGATAGACCATCAAGTTGGGTTCGTCTTGATTGTTCAGAAACGCAAAGAGTCGATAGTATTCTTTCTGAGTGATTGGATCGAATTTGTGATCATGGCATTGGGCACATCCGATGGTTAGCCCCAAGAAGACCGAACCGGTCGTGGCCACGCGATCGAATATGCTATCCATCCGAAACTGTTCAACATCGATGCCGCCCTCTTGATTGATTTGAGTATTGCGATGGAATCCAGTCGCAATCTTCTGCTCCTCAGTGGCATCGGGCAACAAATCGCCAGCAAGTTGATGAATGATGAATTGATTGATAGGTAGGTCACGGTTGAGTGCATCGACGACCCAATCTCGGTACTTCCAGATTTGTCGAGGCGCATCGACCGAATAGCCGTTGCTGTCTGCATATCGAGCCTGATCCAACCACCAGCGTCCCCAGCGTTCGCCATAACTGGGGCTTCGAAGCAATCGGTCGACCAGCGACGCGTAGGCCGCTTCACTATCCATGCTTGCCTCCTGCACAAAGGCGGCAACTTCTTTGGGCGTGGGAGGCAGGCCAGTCAGATCCAAGCTTACGCGACGAATCAACGTCACACTATCGGCGGATTCGGAGGGCGCTAAGCTGTTGGCTTCTAGCTTGGCACAAATAAAACGGTCGATCGGGTGCGTAGCCAGGTCGGCAGGCGTTTTGGAAAGAGTTGGAATCAACGCGCGAACTGGCGGCAGAAAGGCCCAATGTTTGTCGTACTCGGCTCCCTGTTCAACCCAATTCTTCAACATGGTCCGTTGCTTGTCAGACAAATGCTTGCCCGAGTGGGACGGAGGCATAACTTCATCGGTATCTTGTGATAGTATCCGGCGAATCAACTCGCTTTGTTCCGGCTTGCCCGGTTGGATGGCCACCGCTCCTGATTCCAAAGTTACGGTGGCACCTTGGCGAGTGTCCAGTCGCAGCCCTGCCTCCCGCTTGGCAGCATCGAATCCATGGCAGGCCAGACAATTCTCTGAGAGTATTGGTCTGATATCGCGATTGAATTGGATGGGATCGCTGGCGGATATCTGACTGGACCCAACCAAAGTCGCCATGGCCATCAAGACCGTCGAGCAAATCAAAGAACGAAGCACGGGATTTGGTTGAGGGTTGAGAGTGGTGGGTGGAGGGAAATGACCATTGCATTTTAAGTCATCCGCTGCCATTTGTCTCTCGCTAATTCATCTGTGCCTGCCTTATTCCGAATGGCGTTGAGTCAGCGGAACGGCGCAAGACGTCCAGTTTAGGGAATGCGGCAATCTATTGGATTTTGACTATTCACCGGAGTGCTTGCGCAATTCCGCTTACACTTATTCAACGGAGTTCCGGGTTATTCCGAACGGGTTTTCCAGAGGAGTAGCCTTTCGTGGGTCATTTCGTCGATGGCGTACCGAACGCCTTCTCGGCCGATTCCACTAGCTTTGACCCCACCATAGGGCATGGAATCGAACCGAAGATTTGGAGTGTCTCCTACCACAACACTTCCGACTTCCAAAGTCTCCCAAGCGCTCCAAGCATGCGCGATGTGATCGGTGAAGATCCCCGTTTGAAGCCCGTACTTGGAACGATTCACACGGTCCAAGGCATCAGCCAGATTGTCGAATGGCTCTACAACCAAAACTGGCCCGAAGGCTTCCTTTTGGCAAAGCGGCTGCTCCTCGGGAACGTCGGCGAGAATGGCTGGCGTGACGACGGAGGTTCCAGGCATTCGGGTTGCGGCCAACAGCACTCGAGCGCCCGCCATTTTCGCTTGCTCGATCCAGTTCAATATTCGATCGGCTTCTGCGTCGTCGATCATGGGCCCTACGAGAGTATCCTCCTGCCGCGGGTCACCCGAACGGACAGCTTTGGCGAGACGCACTAACTCGGCGATCATCGAGTCAAAATCGGATCGATGAATCATCAGTCGCTGCAGACTGATGCAACTTTGGCCACTCTGACCGAACGCCGCAGCGACAAGCTTGTTCAAAATGGACCGCCAAGGAAAACCTTGGTCCACGATACAAACTGCATTTCCACCCAATTCCAGGCAGATGCGTTTTCGTCCGCATTGTTGTTTCAATTGCCATCCAACCGTATCCGAGCCAGTAAAGGAGAGCATGGCAATTCGATCATCGGTAACTAAAGCGGATGCCGAGTTGCGTGTGGCTGGCAAGATCGAAAACGACTCCGGTGGCAAGCCGCTTTCGATCAGAATATCACCCAGCATCAGGGCGCACATGGGGGTCGAAGAAGCGGGCTTGAGAACGAATGGGCAACCGGCCGCGATGGCGGGCCCGACTTTATGTGCTACGAGATTGAGCGGAAAATTGAAGGGTGTAATCAATCCGCAAACGCCCACAGGAAACCGTCGCGTCAAACCAATATACCCATTCCCCCGAGCCGAACCATCCATCGGCAACACGCTGCCTCCAAGCCGTACGGCCTCCTCTGCCGACAAGCTCAGCGTTTCGATGCATCGTTCTACTTCAAGCCGCGCGGCCCGAATAGGTTTTCCCGCTTCGCGGACTAACGCACCCACAAAATCGTCGCTCAATTGCCGAATCCGTTCGACACAATGCATTAGTATTCGCTTTCTTTCTGATGCCGGAATCCGCTGCACCACCGTCCGCGAACGCCATGCGGACTCGATGGCAGTATCGAAGTGATCGGGGCTTGCCATGGGGCATGAAGCAATTTTTTCGCGCAAGTATTTGTCTGTGACGACCAAGTCCTGATTGGGTGTCAAGGATCGGCCAGCTAGAATCATCGGAAATTTTTGCATAGATTTTGCTAAGTAGGCATGGACTGAACAAAACAATATGTGCCTGTGAAGTTAGATTGGAACACACTTCTCGCCAGTTGCATTTGTGCGAGTGTACCAAAAACGCCCACAACGACTCATCGCCTTTATGTTCGCATTTGACAATCCGGTACTTCAACGGGAATTGATCACTAATTTGCGCGCTCCTAGAGCGTTCATTTTGCTTTTGGTATACCAAATCGCTTTGGCAGCCGTGGTGCTGATCGCCTACCCGCGAGATACCAAGATCGACTTGAGCCGCGAATCCGCGTCAGCACAACGATTGGTAGATTTCTTTTTTGTGGGACAGTTTGCGATCGCATCGTTGATGGCACCGAGCTTTACAGCGAGCGCCATCACGGGCGAGAAAGAACGCAAAACCTACGAAATGCTCTTGGCGAGCCCGCTAGTCCCATGGGCAATCGTATCGGGCAAGCTGATCGCGGCGCTCGCCCATTTGGTCGTGCTCGTTTTCGGTTCTCTCCCTATCATCATGCTTTGTTTGCCGCTCGGGGGCGTTTCGATCTACGAGCTGTTGGCTGCCTACATCGGATTGTTGGCGGCGATATTCTTGTTCGGTTCGATTAGTATGTCGTGTTCGAGCTACTTCAAGCGGACCAGCGCCTCGTTGGTGGTCAGTTACGTGCTCATCCTGCCGGTGTTGATCGTAGGCGTTGGCCTCTGGCTTGCGTTGGCTTCCCAAGGGGACTTGCGATTGTGGTTGACCATCACGGTCGTTCCGGCCGTATGCCTCGTGGTAGGCTTTTCGTTGTTGGCGGTTACCGCCCGACGACTGCTCTATCCGCCAGATGTTGGCAGCCAGGGAAGCGAAGTCGTCGATTTGGAACAAGAGCAAAGGGAAGCTGTCGGATTGGTGATTCAGCGCGATCAGTTTCCGGACAACTTGTTTGCACCGCCGAGGCGCAAATCGCTGATGTCTGACGACGCCAACCCAGTCTATGACAAAGAGATGCACGCCGAGTTGTTTAGCCAAGGGACCTTGATGCTGCGGCTGGTTATCCAAATTAGCATGGTCATGGCAATTCCTTTAATGGCGGTCTTGCTTTTTATTATTCCGAATCGCGCTTCGTATTACGTAGGGTTCGTGTTGATTTTCAACATCCTCGCGGCGCCTGTGTTTACCGCCGGGAGCATTTCGAGCGAACGCGAACGACAAACACTGGATTTGCTACTTACCACGACTATTTCTTCGTGGCAAATCATGTGGGGAAAACTTTTGGCCGGTTATCGCGTCTCAGCGGTTCTCACAGGGTTCTTGATGTTTCCTCTCTTGCTGTCCTTCATGAACTTTGCGCTCCATAGCAATTGGAGAGCCATGCTCGTCTTCGTCGCGATTTGCGTTATGGCTTCGATTTTCAATTCTGTATTGGCTTTGTTCTTGTCGACCCTCCTACGAAAGACGAGCAATGCCTTGATGATGAGCTACATCGTTTTGCTAATTTTGTACTGCTTGCCCATTGCGATTTATTTCTTGGTGTGGAGTTTTGCGCCGGACTCGGATACCGCCGAGGGCAAGTTGGCCATGATCCAAGTCGAAAACTTTCGTTACCTTGGCATCGCCAGCCCGCTGATGGCCGCCGATAGCACTCCCTTTATACCCATCGATTCAAGCACTAACCTTGGCACGCGAGCGGCCAAAGTCGGATCATGGACTCTCGTGATCGGTTATTTCGTCCTAACCGCTTGTTCGACCATAGTGTTGTTGTCAATCAATATGTGGCTATTCACCAAGCGGTGGAAATTGACCGGTCGGGGTTAGTACTTAACAAATATGCGTGCTTCTCATTTCCGAGTTTGGACGATCTTCTTGATGGCAGTAGCCTTGATCGCCGCCATCTTGTGCTTGTTGGGCCGGTTCGAGCCCGTGAAGCAGTTTGACACTCAAGGGTATTCGGATTTTCCGTTCAACAACCTCACCAATGCGCTCAATCACCAGCGAACGTTCGCATACCCAGCGTTCCTGAAGTTTTTTGAGGTTGCCAAGGAATCCAACGCGATCATTCCGTTGGCTCAGTTTCTCATCGCCATCTTTTCGATAGCTGTTTTCTTTGCAACGCTTCTTTTTCTACGCTGGAATGCTTGGTTGAGTTTGGCTGCGGTATTACCGATACTAACGTGCCCAATGGTCTTGGAATATACAAGTTTGTTAACGCCGGATTTGCTCGCTCAATCGCTCGGATTGCTGGCGGTATCATTTTGGTTACAAATCGTCTACGGTCGTTCGACGGTCGTAGGCTTGGTGGGATTGAGCTTCAGTGTATTCTTGGCATATCAGACCAAGCCATCGTACTTGTTTCTACTCGGTTTTATTCCGATCGGTGGTGCGATTGCAAGATGGTGGTTGTTTTCGGAGCGCAAGGACTCGTGGTGGACCGGCGTTCAATTGGCATTGGCAAGCGTCGTTCCCTTTATCGGATGGTGCTATTTGCGATGGATCGTGGTAGGACATTTTGGTTTGGTATCGTTCGGCGGATATAACGTGATTGGAGTTGCCGGACAATTGCTTGAACGGGGGTCGGTGGATCGGTTTTCTGCAAGCGTGCAGCCGCTGGCCAAGGAAATTTTGAATCGGCGCGATCAAAAGAAGAACTGGGAAAGAAAATTCAGCTACACAACTTGGGAATCGCAATTCAATCCGATGGTCTGGGAGATCGCGGTCCCAGCAGCTGAAACACTGTTCGACAAGGATTCTCGGAGAATGAATTTCGAACTGAGTCGACTGTCGCGCGAAATTATCCGAGATCAGCTCATCGGCTATCTCGTGTGGATTGCTTTGGCCGCCAAACATGCGTTTACGGAGTGCTTTGAGCTAACCATCCGAAATCCCATGGTGCTTCTGTCGCTTGGCTTGATGCTTTTCGGGCATGCGAACAACTGCAAGCACCGAGTAGGGAAATCGGCCGTCGCGTGTGTACAACGAGATGGCTGCCAAGCCCCAACGATGGAGTATCAGACCATGGTATGGCTAGCGTTGGGTTACGCATTTTGCAGTTTAATGCTGGTGATCTTGGTGGAAGTCCCAATTTCGCGATATTGTGCCCCGGCCGCAATATTTTTATCGTCCGTTCTAGGTATGTTAGGAGTCGATATGGCGTTCCGAAACTCGCGATGGATGTACTCTCCATAGCAACTGGTGCATCTTCAGAATTGAGCCGCAGGCGTTAGCCTCATCATTACCCACATCTCATTTAATCGTACTCGTACTCGAAGATCGGCTGAGTTTACGAGTAGCATTACGGGAATCGCACATCCATCATCGAGAAGTCATCATCTAGCACGTTACCGCCCTTGAGCATTCTCACGTGAGCGATGAGGAGATCCATTTTGGACAATTGTTCGTCGTCGGGCTGAGACATAAAGTGGATAAATTCTCGAAACGTCCACATCATTCCATCTTGCTTATGGACTTCGAAGGCACCATCGCTATATACGTACATGCGTGCGTCGGCGGGCAGCACCGTTTCTTTCTGTTCAAAGTCGTCCCATTCGAACATGCCGACGCCCGGATTGAGAGACTCCAATTCGATGGGAGCGATATGCCCTGGTCGAAAAAGGAGAGCCGAGGGATGGCCACCGGCACACCAAACGAGCCGGCGCGACTTGGGTTCATAAACTCCGTACCACATGGTGAAGGTCCGCCCATCCTGTTCCTCCATCTTGAACGTTCGGTTCAAGGCCGAGAGTACTTGGCTTGGGTTGGCGAAGTCGGTATTGGGGAGCGATCGCGCACGCAAAACGTTCGAAACCGCAACACCAAGCAATGCTGACGCCAGCCCGTGCCCAGTGACATCCAACAGAAAGATGGCAAACCGCTCCTGATCCAAAGGGAAGTATCCAAGCGAATCGCCACCGAGTTCTGCACTTGGCACGAATCGCCAATCGATCTTGATTGGTTCTTTTATTGGAGCAGGGATCAGCGAAGCAACATACTTGGCCCCTGTCTCCATTTCATATGCCATCCTTTTTTCGCTGGCCGCAAGTTTCGCGTACATTTCGTTGCGCTCTAAGAGATGCATGTAAGCGCTCGAGTGGTATCGAATTCTCGCAATGAGTTCAAGCCTATCCGGGAGTTTTACCAGGTAGTCGTTGGCTCCCAACGCAAACGCTTCGGCTTTGGTTTTGGCTTCTTCGGTCGAAGACAGGACGACTAATGGAGTATGCTTGGTTGCCGAATGAGCACGAAAGAACTTCACCAAGGTGAGTCCATCGATGTCGGGCATCACCAAATCTTGAAGAATGACGGTTGGCCTCAAGGTTGCGGCCATTTCGATCGACTCGAAGGGGTTTTGACAATAGTGCAGGACGATGTTGGACTGGTCGGCCAACATTCGCTTGATGGCCTCTCCTACAATGGGCTGATCGTCCACAAGCAAAACGACGGTCACATCGTGTCGGTTTTCCGAATTCAAACTACTTTCAGATACCATTCTGATTCTGGTCCAGGGTATGTCGTTGAATCAACATGGATCCAGTCTAGACTAAGAGGATTGATTTTCCATGGTAAATATGAGGATTCGCGAGTGAGCCACGACCCAAACGAAATGATGCTCGAGCTATTTCGGGCCGAAGTGGAATCGCACGCGGATGCGCTCACCAGTGCATTGCTCAAATTGGAACAAGCCCCTTCTGCAACGGGGCTCATCGACGGCATGATGCGAGCGGCGCACTCTATCAAGGGAGCTGCAAGAATTGTAAGGATTAATCCCGCCGTCGAAATTGCCCACGTGATGGAGGACTGCTTTGTCGCTGCACAGCGTGGTCAGTTGGTTCTAGAACCGAGTGGTATCGACGTGATGTTGCGGTCCGTCGATCTGCTTAGCGAGGTTTCCGATGCTTCCAGAGATTCCAACGTAGACTGGACTTCATTCCAACTAACCGTCGACTTGGCAGTCGCTCAGTTGCGTTGCGTTCTCAATGGTCAACCGATCGATCGATTGTCTTTGTCAACGCCGGAACAAGAGAGTCGCCAAACCGTCGTTGGCGAAGCGAATGCGAAACTAACCAATACATCGTCTAATGCTTTCCCAGATCCTACGCGTCAAGGCAATTCCATACCTTTTCCCGTCACAAGCCCTTCAATGGCTAGTCCAGGCCACGCACCACAAGGACTAGAAAGGATCATGTTGCCAGAGTATTTGAATGGCGTCACCGCCGAGCCGATCCGATCGATGCTTCTTCATTCCATAGAGTCGCAGTCCGCCTCGCAAGCGATCCACTTGGATTTTTCTGCCTTGCAGGACTTGGATGCTATCGGGCTAGCCTTTCTGCATTCCGCATCGTCGTTTGCGAACTCTCACCAACGAACGATGATTTTCCATAACATCGACGATGAATTAGCGGGAATACTCAACACCGTTGGAATCCTAAACGCAGAAGGGCGTGAATGAGATGGCAAATTCAACGGTCACGTCACGGGCTGAGTTTGTAATCGAGTCTCGCGAGCACTTGGAATTGTTTGAACGTTCGATGTTAACCATCGAATCGTCTACAAGAACGCCTGTGACAAAGTCTGCGATAGATGCTGGTTTGCGTGTAATCCATTCTCTTAAGGGCAACGCTGGATTCTTCGGATTTAATACCATTCAAAAGTTAGCACACGCCATGGAGAGCGCTCTAGAAAAACATCGCGACGGAACGATTAAACCACAGGGGACCATCCTAGAGTCCTTGCTGAGAGCCAGTGATCGTCTTTCGGCCATGGTCGAAGACTTGGAGCAATCCGAGGAACAAGATATCTCCGACCTGCTTCGAAGCATGCAAAAATCATTGGCTGTTCCAATCCAGATGAAGCTCGCACTCCCCGAGCCACCCATGGGGTTGAGAGATTTTTCTCAAACTTTGTTAAGCATCGGCGCAATTGCAGATGTCATTCTACCAAAGATCGACTTGCATCAGGCATCGAACCACTGGCAATACGACGCGAATGCGATTGGTTGTTCCTTGGTTTCATTCTGTTCCCCGATCCAAATCTACGGCACATTGAAACGCGTCGGCGTTTCGGTCGACTGGCAAAAACTTGGATGTATCCATCTTGGGAATGAAGTCAATAAGCATGGTATTAAGCAAGCGTTGGTGGGGATAGGTACTTTGGATTATGCCCCGGCTCTTTTGAGCGATGGTTTGCCAGACTTTCCAATCGTTTGGAAGCCAGAGACGTCGCATTCACTGCATATTGATGCAATGCAACCAATCACGAGCACGTTCACCCATTCTATTCTAGACGCAGCATTGGGCAGTGATCAGGCTTTGGTCCAAAGCGACGTCCATGAACCTGATCGCAAGGCCAATTCTGAAGTTGAAATCGCGAGGCCAGGAAACTTACCTGTAACAGTCGATGAGTTGAAGGCAAGTGCAGGCAGTTCTGCTTCATTCGTAACACCCGTCGCGCCTTCGACGATTGGATCCGATCGAGCTACGACTCTACGCATTCCGGTCGACTTGCTCGATCGACTGATCAATTTGGTGAGTGAATTGACGTTGGTTCGCAATCAATCTCTGCTTGCCTTTGGAGAGATGGACGGGATCGCACGGACCGTGACGCAACGTCTCGACGCAGTCACATCCGAACTTCAGGAGACGGTTCTCAAGACTCGCATGCAACCGGTCGAGAATCTCTTTGGCAAGTTTCCTCGGATGGTTCGAGACTTGGCTAGGCAATTGGGAAAACAAGTGGAGTTAGAACTTGTTGGACTAGAAGTCGAGTTGGACAAGACAGTCTTGGAGCAGCTATCGGATCCCTTAACACACTTGATCCGCAACAGCATCGATCATGGATTGGAACCACCCTTGCAGCGAGCCAATCTCGGAAAGCCAGAGATCGGCAAGGTAACATTGTCAGCCACCGCAGCCGATGGCCAAGTCATTATTGAGATTCGCGACGATGGGCGCGGCATTGATCCGAAGGCAATTCGTGCGAAGGTCATTGCTCAAGGCTTGAAATCAGAGGCGGAATTGCAGCGAGTCTCCAACAAAGACCTATTCTCGTTCATTCTCTTGCCTGGCTTTTCGACCGCCAATCAGGTGAGTGACGTCTCAGGGCGTGGTGTTGGCATGGACGTCGTCAAGACCAACGTCGAAGGGCTAGAAGGAACATTGACTATCAATTCCGAACTAGGTGTTGGTACTACGATGACACTGCGTGTCCCGCTCACGCTTGCCATTGTACCTTGTCTCATCGTGATGGTCGGCGAACAACGATTTGCGGTTCCTCAGAGAGGCTTGGAGGAAATCGTATGCATCCATCCCGGATGCGAGGTTGCCATGGAACAGTCATTTGATACAGAGCTTTTTCGACTACGCGAAATATTGCTCCCTATTGTTCGACTGAGCGAAGTACTGAGTAGCCCCAAACACTTCACAGCCGAAAACAAATCGAGGATGATGGATAAATACTCCTCCGCGAACCGTGATCCCCATTTGATAGAGTACATTCTGGTGCTTCGAAGCGGAGGGAAGAAATTTGGATTACTCGTCGATGACGTTCGCGGAACCGAGGAAGTGGTCATCAAGCCGATGCATCCGTCTATGAAAAAGATCGGCATTTTTGCTGGGGCAACGTTGATGGGTGATGGTCGAGTTGCGCTAATTGCCAACATTGACGCGATAGCAGAATATGCAGACTGCGGCGGCGTGATCCCACCCAAAGTCGATTTTTCCTTGGAACGCGACCCGGCCGAAGTTCACCGCGTGTTGCTTTTTGAGTATGGCCCCAACGAACTCTTCGCGATACCTTTGGTTCAAGTCCGCCGAATCGAATCCATTTCGATGGACCATGTCGAGTACATAGGTGACCACGCTTTCGTTACGATCGGCAGTAGAGCAACGAGAATCATTGAGTTGGATCAATACTTGGGAGTCTCCAAATATCAGCCACAACCCGACATGCACTTATTGCTCCCCAAGTTTGTATCGGAGCCAATGGGGATCTTGGTGTCACGAATTGTGGACACTGAGTCTCTCGCGATTTCGCTTCAGGATGCATCAGTCGAGGATCCAGGAATTCTGGGAACAGCGATTGTCGGTGGGCGCTTAGCACTCTTCATTGATATGCAATATTTGCGAGAGCGATTGTTC
>JBEBHM010000183.1:0-12675 GCA_040080875.1 Pirellula sp. | reverse complement strand
GTTTCATCCAGAGTCGCGGCTATTTCAAAGTCATCGCTTGTGCCGACAACCACCGTCCCGCCAACCGTAGATACATGTATCGAACGCTCAACGTCATGTCCCAATGCAACTGCGAAATCGAGGGAACCCTGCGAGCGAAGAGCCACTTGCAACTCAAAATCGCGAGAAAGGTTCAATTCCAACCAGGCGGCGGCGTCCTGAGACGTGGTTGCGAGATGTCCTGCAGGATTCACGGACCACTCCAATGTCTTGTCGCCATCTTTGGACTTCCATGCGGCAAGTGAACCATTCCATTCGTACAACATCGCCGATCGATTTGAGATCGCAACCAACTGCTCGATCGGTACGTTCAACTCGCCAAATCTTGGACTTGCGAACTTCACCCGACGATCGTCGAAATCCAATATCGATCCTTGAACAGTGCTTTCGCAGCGCAAGCGAATTCGATGAGGCGATGGCGCGATTGGCTGAACGGCGTTGGTAGGGGCAATGATTCGATTGATCGTTTTACGGTCGATCGCGATCGGATCGAGAAAAATTCGCGATCGCAGTTGCAATGCATCAGCGTCCATCGAAAGGAGTTGGCCCGAGACATGGTTCGCATCGCTCCAAACAACATCCACGCTCAGCGGTGATCCTTGCGCATGGAGTCGCTGAGAGAATCCGACGAGCATCGCCGACATAACGATACCTGCGATCAATAAAAACGAGGCTGGTGACATTTTGGCAGAGTCGCAGATCGTCGGCATGTCTTATCTCTCGTAGATTGGCAAGAAGCGGTAGTTTAATGCCAACGCCAATACCGACATGGCTGTTGCGTAGGCTTTGCCGTGAACGGATTCGAAACTACCGTCAGGGTTTTGATCTCTACGCAAGCGCCGCATGGTCAGTTGGTTCCATTTACTCCAAGTCTCAAAGTCGGCTTGAAACAGCGCCTGCGACATATAGTACAAATTGTAATGTGGATGCGAAGAGTCGAATTCGTTGGCATGTGCCTTTAGAAACCCTTGCGTGGCCGTGAACTCTGGCCAGTCTTGGTGTTTTCCAATTGCGTACGCGAGGCATGCGATGGCTGCCATGTTGGGTCCCATGCCTATCCCGAAACCGGCAGTATAATTGACGTCCCCACGTTTGTTGGTCACTTGTCGCAAGTAGAGCATGGCTGCGTCGATGTTTGCATCTGGCACCTTAACTCCTGCGTTGCGAGCTGCCAATAGGCCGATCAATACCGCGCCAGTCACGGACGTGTCCGCGTCGGTTGACTCGGGTCGATAACGCCAAGCCCGCCATGGGTTGTTTTCTTGGGACGTGACAGCGCATCGTACAGACAAATGCAATGCTTCGCCAATCGTACGTCTTCGATCTGCCGGAGTGCTGACACCATCATCTTTCCAAAGCATGTCTTCATCTAACACGCCATAAGCCTCGGCCAATGCAAGCATGCCAAAACCATGGTTATACATGCTGTTGGGCAGGTACCCCGTTTTGGGATCTTGCAGAGAGATGATGTGCCGAATCGCAGCCCGAATATTTCCACCGTAGCTTCCAAAGTTGGGGTCAACACCCGTACTGAGGAAGGCCATTGCCGCTAGCCCGGTCACGCCACAATTGCCAGCGCCTGGATTGTGCGAGTCGTTGCCGCCATCCCAATCGCCCTGCGATGATTGATACTTTGCCAGCCACTCGACCGCTAAGTTGCTGATCCTTTCGACCTCGGCGGGTACTTCGTTTCCTATACGGATCTTCGACTGCGCGTACGAATTCGCGGCCGCCAAAGAAACGATCAAGAACGCGATGGTTCGCAGTATGGAACCGATCATTGGGGAGACGCCTTGGTCAACTTGATCTCTTGCTTCTTGCCGTCACGGATGACATGGATAACACCCCCCGCACCTGCAAGTTCTGTCTTGAGCGCACGTTTGAGCTGTACCGTCGTGTCGATCGGTGTTTTGCCGACCGCGTCGATAACATCCCCTGATTGAATCCCCGCCCGCGATGCGTCCGAGTTTTCCTCAACGCGAGTGACGACAACTCCTTTGGCGTTGTCCTCGACATCGAAGCCCATCGGCAACGTCTCTCCTGCAAGCCCAGGCGGTTTCGCGACTTGAGGAGGCAACACCCCGAGCGGTCCATTCGCCGCCAACTTCTTTTGTCGTTCGAACTCATTGAGTTGATCTGTCGAAAGAATATCTCGCAGGTCATCGGCTACCAAGTCCTTGTCCCCCTGTCCGGCCATCCGAATAACCACTTGGCCCAGCCCTCCACCTCCGAACCCAATGGGTGGAAGACTGGTGAGCGCGTCTCCCAGCTTTTCATCGATGAGCTTGGTCAAGCGAGTTTTCTGTTGCTCGGTGAGAATCAAACAGGCATCCAATTCACCAACTTTGTTCTGCACGGCGAGCGCCCTGCGTTCCACTTTCCTCGCGGTTTGGAAACTCTCAAATTGCTTGATTTGATCTTCGCTCAGCGAATTGGCTACGGTCTTTTTCCAAATCTCTTCTTGCTTGACCATTTCGATTCCAAGCATCTGAAAAAAGGGAGGTTGCGCTTGCTGTGCACGATTTGTACTGCTCTTTTCCTTGCGTTCTGCGTCCTCATCGGAGAGCGTTCCTTCCTTGGGTGGCACGGCGGTGTTGCCACCCAAGCCAGGAAGCGGAACTTGCTTGGGAGGGTTCTTTTTGGACGCGCTTCTGATCGCGGCTAACGACGCGACCTTTAATTTCCTGACCGTGGCTTGGCTAAGGTCCAATACGCGTTGCATCGCGTCGATTTCCATGCGCATTTCCGATTCCAAGTCGGGTTGATTGGCTCCCATATTGCCCGCTAGCCGAGCGACTTGAAACTGCATTTGCACTTGTCCGTTTGCTTGGCGAGCATAGGACATCGGAACCAACGTCGCGACAACTAGCAAAGCTGCATTTGCTGGCCATCGCTTGCTGGTGCGCCGCGAGCGGATGTCTGATCCGAATGGACTGCAGGTGAATTGCATTGGTTCGTAACTCCTCGTTTTCTTGTATTCCATGGCGTGGCATAATTCTATGCGACGATTGCACCTCGGACCCTTCACTAGAAGAGTGGATGATTGAAAAATACCAACCTGAAGCATGAATGTGGGGCTCCAGCGGTCTTGTGCAGCTTGGTGAACAAGGCTACGTAGCTAACGAACCTCACGCTCCAGTCGGGCGAGCCGACATGGGGGCGGGCAGCTTTATCTAACTCGTTTCGGATAGTTTGGTTTTTTGTGCTGGACGGGTGGGTTGGACTCGAGCTGCTTGAGGGCGATTTCAATTGCTTTCTCCAGCTGCGGGTCTTTGCCAGCCATGACGTCGGCAGGCCATTGCTCGACTTCCACATCGGGGGGCACTCCCTCGTTTTCAACGACAAAGCCTTCATCGGTCCAAATCGCGAGGTTGGGAGCTGTCACGCCTCCGCCATCGATCAACGTTGGAAAGCCCAAGATTCCTACAAGTCCTCCCCACGTCCGCTTGCCGACCAAGGTTCCCAGTTGCAGTTTCCGGAACATCCATGGTAGCAAATCTCCACCGGAACCTGCAGTCTCATCGATGATCATAACCTTGGGACCAAGGATGGCTGCGCTCGGAGTTCGAAGGTCCTGCCCGTAGCGAGTCGCCCAATGACTTAGGTAGGGTCGCCTGAGCAAATCGATATAGTAGTCAGCGACTTGGCCACCTCCGTTGAATCGCTCGTCGACGATGATGGCGTCGCGATTTGCTTGAGGAAAGAAGTATCGCTTGAAATAGGTATGGCCAAGATTGGTCGTATTGGGAACATAGACATATGCGACACGACCTTTGGTGGCGTCCGTGACTCGCTTTAGATTGCGTTCAACCCAATCGCGATTGCGCAAGGCCGATTCGTCAGCGATGGGAACCACCGTGACATGGCGAGATTGCGACCCGTCCGCATTGGGCCCGATCTTGATCTTGACCGACTTTCCGGATTTGTTTTCGAACAAACTGTAGACATTGATTTTGTCGGTCAGCTCGACACCGTCTACCTCCAGCAGGTATTCCCCTTCGGTGGCAGAAACACCGGGCTCCGTCAACGGTGCGCGGAGCGGTCCATTCCAGTTCAGACCTCCGAGGACTTTGGCAAAACGATAGCGACCATTCTCGATTCGATAGTCGCAACCAAGCAAACCGCCGGGAACGCTTTGGACGTGAACCGGCTCATCACCGCCACCGACTCGATGATGTCCGACCGCCAGTTCGCTACACATCCAGACCATGACTCGGTTCAAATCGGATCGGGTGGCCAAATGCGGCACGAACTGTTGGTACTTGGCTTTCATCGCGTTCCAATCGGCACCATGCATCTTGGGGTCGTAAAAATAGTCGCGATTGATGCGCCAGACCTCGTCAAACACTTGTTGCCATTCGGCGCGAGGGTCGACTCGGGTTTGGATCTTGTCGATGCTCAACCGAGACTCAGCGGAGTCGATTTTTCCTGAGGCCGCAGCGATTCCAAAATTTGTTCCGGCTTGATAGATGAGTTTCTTGGCATCGTGCGAAAGCCGAAAGCCCATGACTCCCTCGAGCAATGTCGTCGGTTTCTTGGACTTGATCGAATACATCACGAGTTTTGCTCCGCGCGGCCCTTCGCCTGCTGGTTCCGCCAGGTTGGATTGCAAGAAGTAAAGGTTGCCATCGTTTCCTGCTTGCAACTCGCTGTAGTCGCCGTTGGGCAATCCCAACGACAAGATGCGTTGGTCGAGTCGCTCGAAGTCGATAAGAACTCGCTTGACTTCTTCGCTGCCGGTTTCCTTCTTGGTTGCCTCGGATGAGTCTTTGGAATCTTTGGATTCTTTGTTGGTCGGTTTGCTCCCGCTCTCTTCATCGCTCTCGGGTTTCAGAGGCGACTCGTCGTTCTTATTGAGCACCACCACGTAAATTTGTCCTACGGACTCCATGTCCGCATTCGACATGTCAAACCAGTTTTTGACCGGGCCAGCATCGGTCGAGGCGACGAAGTAAAGATACTTGCCTGAACGATCGAATACCGGTTCGCTGACATCGCTTAGCCCATCGCTGATCGGATACGACTTGGCCTCGTCGATGTTATAGACCATGACTTGCTGCATGGACGCTTTGGTATCGGTCGAGTATGCCAGCCAGCGAGAATCGGGAGACCAACGATGATGCAGTGGATTCAGGTTGCTTGGAGCGTAGTGAACCGCGCTCACTACTTTGCTAGTCGATTTCTTTGCGAGATCGAGAACATAGAGTGACCATGAGTTGTCTCGATAGGAAATCTTGGTCCCGTCGGGGGACCAGCGAGGCAAGTCATAGAAACCAGCACCGTTGAGATCGTAGGCTTCCGATGCCCCGCTGCCATCTTGCGCCACCACGTACAGCCGATACTCGCCAGAGGAGTCAGAAAAGTATGCGATCTTGGATCCATCCGGCGACCAAATGGGGGAGCGTTCGTGCGAAGCGGAACTTGACGTCAAACTGCGCGCGTCCCCTTTGCTCGCAGGCAATGTCAAGATATCACCACGGTACTCGAAAACCGCTCGCGCACCTGACGGCGACAATTCAAAGTTTCGGATCCACTCTGGTCCCGACACCCATCTCGTTCGAGTCTGTACCACGTCGGATGTTACATGGATTTTCAATTGCGTGGTGGACCTGGCCATCGGATCCATCACATGCAAATAACCAGCCTGCTCGTAAATGAGTCGGTCCGAGCCCCCCTCCAATCGATTGACGTGGAAATCATTGTGGTGCGTGCGCTGTTCGATGGCTTCGGTCGACGGGTCGAACATAAATACGTTGAACTCACCATTACGATCGGAACGAAAGTAGACTTGGTTCCCGATCCAAACGGGATCGGTGTCGTTGCATCGGGAATCAGGTTGACGGATTTGTTGAACCGCTTTGGTGGTCTTGTTGTAGATCCATATCCGAGACGTAGTCCCTCCGCGATAGTTTTTCCATTGAGTCATTCGTTCGGCAATTGGGATATATGCGATTCTGTTTCCATCCGGCGAGACGGCGGCCCTCAGACCGTTTGGAATGGGCAGCATCTCCGGAAAGCCACCTTTCACCGGTACGCTAAAGAGCTGGGTGTATCGGCTGGTAAACACTTGACGCGGCGATGAAAAGATGATCGCTTTGCCGTCCGGCGTAAAGCATTCAACAAGATCCTGAGCGGGGTGCCAAGTCAATCGCTTGGGCGCTCCTCCTTGAATAGGAACGACGAAGACATCTGTGTTGCCGTCGTATTCACCAGTGAACGCGATGAGCGATCCATCGGGCGAAAAGCAGGGACTCGACTCGGCGCCGTCGTGAGACGTCAAGCGGCGCGGATTTTGTCCATCTCGGTCCGCAATCCATAGATCGCGATCGTATGCGAACGCGATATGTCGCTGTGAAATGGCGGGTTGACTAACCAGCCTCGTGCCGGGAATATCCTCGGCGGCCGCCATCGAAATCGCGGCGCACGCAACGTATCCAAGGGAACAAAAATATATGGCGATTCGCATCATCACTCCAGCAAGAACATCGATGTTGAGATTTTTCTTTGGCTCCATCATAACCAGGTCGTTGCCTCATTGTAAAACCGTTGCCCCCAATCGTTTCTGCGCAACCCAGTGTAAAACGATTGTCCCAATCGTTTCTGTTCAACACGGTGCAAAACGCTGTATCCCAGTCATCTAGCAATTGGGACAATTGCTCTACTCTAAGCTACTACTTCTTGTTTTGAAGGGTGTTCAATGCATTGAAGAACGCATCGAGCCCTTCGCGGAATTCCTCTGGCAGCACGCGTCCCGTCTTGCCGCTTCCCTCGCCGACTTGGCGTGGAATCACCTTGGCGCTTTCGTCGCGGCCAGGTGAGAGCATTTCCAGCGGCGAGCGGTTGGTCGTGCCACTTGCCATCGATCCGCCACCCGTTGATCCGCTCCCATCGCCGCCTGGCTTTGAACGTCGAGTTTGCAACAAGGCTTCGATGGCTGCTGTTTCGTGCGCAATCGCCTCGTCACCTACGTTCCATTCCGAAAGAACGGCTGATGCTTCGTCCATCGCTTGGACGCTCTTGTTCATTTTGGCTAACTCTTCACCAAAGGATTTTTCTGAATTGGGTAGCGCACGGACATCGCTGATGGCATTGAGTGTGCGCTCTTGGATGGCCATTTGATGGATGGCCAACGCTGTGGCTCGTTCTGAAAATTCGTCGGAACCAACATTGTCCTTAGTCTTGACCTGCCGCAACGTTCGCGTTTCATCGCGCAGATCCATTTCCTCGCCAATGATCCGCATGACTTCAAGCAACAGCGCAGGGGGCATGCTGTCCTTTTCCTTATCGCCCCCACCACCGCCACCGTTGTTTGCCGGGCCAGCCAACTCATCTGCCCAACGATCGAACGTATCGGCCCAAAACTCGGTTCGATTGAGCGTATCGCCTCGCAAGTTGCGGGCCAATCGTTCCGGCATTTCTTGGAGCTTGATGATGGTATTGAGTGACTTCATCTCTTTGAGGATCTCTTCGATATTTTGGGATGGAGTGCTGTTATGGACAGCTTCCAAGTCGCTTTGAATCGCATTGAGAATATCCGATTGGGCCTTTTGGCTTTCCGCCAACGCACCGATATCCTTTCTTTGCTGAACACTCATTTCGTTGGGCGACAAACCAAAACTCGACCCGATCAATCCGTTCAAGCGAGTGGCCATTTCGGATTGCAATCGAGCGGCCGCTTTGAATCTCTTTACGAAGGTACTGTTCTCGAAGTCTGTGGTCAGGCTCTCGAACGCTTCGCGAGCGCGCCGAAACTCTTCTATGATTTTCGCTTGGTCCTTGACGACTTGATCCATCGGACTATCGGCCTTCGATTCATCTCGACCTTCGGACCCTTTCGCCGTATTGCTGTCGGTTTTGTTGCTGTCCGAAGAGCCAAGCAACGTCTCAGGAATGATGAGCCGTGAGCCGTTTGGCCCGTTTTCTTGGGCATTCGCATTGGGGGCTGACTTGGCCTTTTCCATGCTGGATTCCGATTGGTCCATGGATAATCCCGCATTGGATTTTGCGCTGCCAGCTGGCGGCGATTTGGATTGCGAGACAGCATCCAATTTCTTGGCAAGCGAACCCATATCTTCTTGAGCAATTCGGTCGAGTCGTTGCAGGGCCTCGGCCCATTGCTCAATTTGCTTTGCGTGTATCTCTTCGTTCCGAATGGCCTGTTCCAAGAGCGACCTTCCGTCCCGTACTGCCGATTCAAGCTTCTGCGCATTGGCCCGTTCTGCAGCAGCCTGCTGTTGAAGACGTCGGCTTGATTCCGCACTTCGCAGTTGATTAGGATCCAATTGCCTCAGCTCACGGTTTTCCTCATACAGCCGCAACTCTTCGTCGTAAACGGCTTCTGCCTTGCTCGTCCAGCGTTTCATTTGTTCGGCAATCCACTTGGCGTGTTCGTCAGGTGACAGGACTTTCACCAAATAAGTGGCCGAATACACGCGTCCTCGCCCACTCATGAAATCTTCTGCAAAGGCTCGAAGCTGCAATGTCTGAGGTAGGATCGACTCCGCTTGGCAAGAGAGGGTAGAGAGCCCGCTCAATCGACGCTGTTCAGGAGAGCCAGATACCGCTATCCGATGGCCGTGGGCTGGTTCTGGATTTTGAAGTGTGTCTGCTATTCCCTGCCATTCCAGGCCGATGTGCTTCAACCCGAAATCATCTTCCGCTGAAACGTCAAACTTCAACAATTCGGTGGATAACAGAATCATTTGGTCCGACAAATTACTGCACGATACAATGGGTGGCTGGTCCTCAAGTGCACGCACACGAAGCCGCGTGGGCTTGGACGGCTCCAGCCCAAACTGATCTCTCCAAGTCCATTGTAGGTCCATCGGTTCTTGGACCTCCATCGGAACGGAATGAATGAAGTCCGCTTGGACTTGCATCGGCACTCCATTGAGGCTTGCGCTCTCAATGGATCGACTCGCTCTGGCTTGGCATTGGAACTTGCTCCCCTTGAGGATCGAGAATCCACCATTTCGAGCCTCGATATCCAACGGCTTGCTATATTGCAGATACGCTGGCAACGTGACATTCGCAGATATCTTTAACAATCCAGGGCGGGGTGTCGGCAACAGCTGCGTTGATACGCTCGCGTCGCCAGCTTGAATCAACAGCTCGGTTGGCTCCATTTGTCCAGGCAGTTCAAAGGGATAGCTGCCTGCCTCGGTTCGATGGGTGGAATGACGATGGCCGGCAACCCATGCAGTCGCCGACACCGGCGACCAATCTGCATTCTCTAGCGAGTGAGCGGTCACTGAGAATGGTTCGGCAAACGGAATAACGATGGAGTCGGGCAATGCACTCAGTCTCGCAAACGTATACCGATGCACGTTCGAGCTTGGGAAAAGGAATCGTTGAAGCGTACTCCATGCAACGGCGGGCATCATCGCAAATGCTGCGACCGCTATTACGCAGGGAATGGTAGCTGCGATGGCCCACCACCGGTGACGAGGCCACGGGACGCCTAAGGCCAAATCCACTCCCTGCATTCGCTTGTCCACTTGAGACATCGCTGCAGCAATGAGCTTTGGGCTCCGCGATTGCTCACGGTTGTTGGTCGAGAGTTCGACAACACTCAACACTTGGTCGCTAAGTCGCGGAAAATGAAATCGCAACAAACGAGCTACATTCTCAAGTCTTCGAGTTTGCCACACCCAACGCTGAAACATCCAAGGCAAATACAGCGTGAATCCAAGCATGCCCGCAACGAGCAAACCGACTCGAATCAGCAAGTGAGTGTCTAAGAATCGGTCCGCAACCAAAAGCAATAAATACGCGGCAACCAACCCGAAAACGCCTGCGAGCAAGGCCTCGGCAATCTTGACCAGCCGCACTCGGCGCCTAAAATCCGTCAATTTTTGTTTGACCCCGTCTGGCAATCCTTGTAACTCGGAGGAACTCGCTTGGTTCACGGTTGATCTCCCGCTTGATACGAAGTAACAAAGTGTTGCACACGAGCCGTTGGGATGGCATAGCTCTGGATGCGCCCCGCTCGAGCGATGTTGATACCCAGCAATCGCCCCTCCAGGTCGATCAGCGGACCTCCACAATCTTGAGGAAGTATTGCACAATCGTGTTGGATACCCGATGCAAAAGACCAACGTCGCTTGCTCATCATCGTCGACATGGCATCGGTCGCTTGCTCGCGTGAACCGGGCATCGGCGCCAGTTTGGCACCGTCACCGAGTTTCACGGTCAAGGATAGATACACATCACTTCGTTTGACATCGAATCGAAGCAATTCGCCCTCGACGTGCGCCTGCACAAAATCGGTGAGTTGATTCGGTGTTGCAAGCGGCTCGTTTTCGACGGCGGTCAACACGTCGTTGAGCTTCATGCCTCCCTGCTCGGCCGGTGACCCTGGCTTGATGCTCAGGACTTGGACGCCACCATCGGTGGCCTCGACTTGTGCACCTAGAAATGCTCCTGATTTTCCATCCAGTGGACGCGCCGCAACGCTGATTGTCCCGAAGCCCGCAAGCTCTTGATTCAAATTCACCGCCGCGCAGAGCACACCCATTCCAGGATTTGGGTCTTTCTGGTTCCAATTCGCCGGATTCAGTTGGCTGCCACGAATTTGAACCAATGCAAGATCGAGCGTATTGTCCAGGTGAATGATCTGGCCGGGAATGCGTTGATCGGTCGCGATTTCTATTTCGAACGATTTGCCTTGGATCTCGCTGGCCTTGGTAATCAGAATCCCATCTTCGGAGATAGCCGTGGCCAGCGCTCGAGCACGGTCCGCCACATAAACACGATGAATAGACTCTCGCCATGTTGTCGACTTGGGACGAAACGCTTCTTGCCACACCGAAGACCATTGGTCGACCATCCTCTTTCCACCGCTCGGATTGAGCGATTCCATCTTCTTTGCCATCGACGCGCGTAGACTCTGAAGCTCATCACGGCTCAGTTTCAATCGTCCCGCATTATCGTTGGCAGCTTTTTGCAACTCTTGCAATCGGCTGGTTGGACGAGGAGTCGTTTCAGCCGCGGGGGCTCGATTGGCTTCGGGGCTGTCTGCTTTTGGCTTGTCGGCTTTGGGCCTGTTGGCTTCTGATGTGTTTTTTCCGGGGTCGCTTTGACCACCGATCGACTTGCTGTAATGAATTTTGTGTTTTTCCCCCGATCGCATCGGTTCCCAATTTTCGCGAAACGCGCGAATGGAGCCATCTTTGTTGGTGTAGATTTGATCCGAGGAAATATGTGAATGGATTCCAATCACTTGCCCAGCAAGATTAAAACTCGGGCCCCCCGAATCGCCGCCGATCAACGCATTATCCAACGACAAGAAATTCTCACCGATCTCCATCAAGTGCCCGATCCGAAGCGGCGTGCCTCTTTGCAAATCAAATCCGCTCGGATGGCCAAGCGACAACACGACTTCATTCAGCTTCAATTGATCCCCTAATGCCACTTGGGCAAACCGGTGCGGAGCACCCTCAAGAATTTGAACCATACCAGCGTCCGCCGGCCCGAAGGTTCCTAGGGCTTTGGCGCGAAAACGACGTCCGTCGGGATAGACCACTGCTAACTCAGTTCCCTTGTCGATCACATGGGCTGCGGTCAGTACGAGTCCATCTTGACTGACAATGACGCCTGAGCCCGATCCGTTGCCGCTTTCAATGCAAACGACCGTCGGCAAAACCCTTGGCAAGATCGCTGTGATTTGCTGCTCGATTTTTTTAAGTTCCTCGATCGCCGATTGACCGAAAACGAAATGGGACGTAAACACCAAAATTGACAAAGACAAAAATTGGCGAAGCAATGCTCCACGATTTCGAAATCGACGATCAAGTCGATCACTACGGTCGCGTTCGGCATTGCATTCGGTGATTAGATCAATCCTGCCCATTTTCTTCCCGTCCAAAAAACGCCAAATAGGACCACCAAAAAAGCGCCCCACACGGGGTGGCTCCAAATCCGAACCCGACGAACGATGGGCATCGGTTCCGGCAAATCCGAAACCTGCTCGACAACGCTGTTGAACTGGTCGATCGTCGTGAATTTGCCGCGCGTGATTTGGGCGATCTCCTCCAAAACATCGTAGCGGGCTCTTTGGCCAATGCGTTCACGCCTGAGCCCTTCGACCGGGATCTCCGACGTGTGGCTTGCACCCGTTTCTCGGCATACGGTTTTCGCTTGATAGATACCCCCTTCGTCCGGGCGAAACGTGCCGGTAAACAGCCCCCAAGAGTCGGAACGTGCACTCGAGAGTAACAAAGAGTGGCTCTTGCCAGACGGGGAAGTAAGCAAGGCTGTGACAGTTCCTTTTTGAAGTGGTTCACCGTCCGCTCCCATTACATTGCACTGGAGCGTAACGACGTCATTGGCCTTGGGTCGATCCGGCGAATAGAACAGACGAATGCCTTCACCGCTGGACATCGTGCGTTGATAGGCCATCCACCGAACGACTTGTCCCCAAAATCGATAGTGATACAAATCTTCGACTCCTTTGCGCCAACGCCACGCACCATCCGTTCCCATGAATAGAACTTTGCCCGTTCCGAAAGTTCGCGTCACGATGAGAGGTACTCGACCGAATCGAGTCGAATCTTTGTCATGCTGTGCCAAGATTTGGCTGCCTGGTCGAGATTTTTCAACAGCAGCGTACCAATAGAATCCCGGGAGCGATCGCCA
>JBEBHM010000860.1:0-3390 GCA_040080875.1 Pirellula sp. | reverse complement strand
GTCATGCCGATTGCACTACCGCTACGATACTTTTAGCAAATAGGCTAATTCGTTCTTCGAGCGAATCACCGGTGATCCATTCGCAATGTGTTTGTTTGATTGGGATAGCCAAGTCCACGACTTCAGAGCAGTCAAGGTCATCCGCGATCGATTGGGCGTCCACGCCGATATCGGAGAGACTCCAGGTGGTAAGTGGCTGACGGAAAGCTTGCATCACATCGCGGGTCTTGGCAATTCGCGGAACGTTGTGTTCATGGTTGGTCACCGTGATCACCAACGGCGCATGCGCCTCGATGGCTTCCCAGCCTTGATCCGTTTGCCTACGAATTCGAACTAAAGCTGGATCGGATCCTTGTGCCTTGAGTTCATCTGCAAGGCTGATACAGGGGCGACCAAGTTCTTCTGCCAAGAATCCACCGGTTTGGCCGTCACCCCAGTCCCCTGACTCTCGGCCTGTCAAAATGAGATCGAAGTCGCCCAGTTTTCGAACGGCTGCGGAGATCACTCTAGCCACACACCAAGGATTCAACCGCTGTAAGACATCATTCCTTATGAGAACGGCACGGTCGACCCGCAGAGCTAACGCTTTCCTGAGGATCTCTTCGGCCGAAGGAGCGCCGTACGTAATAACCGTGATCGTTCCTCCATGTTGGTCACGAAACTGCAAGGCCGTCTCCAAGGCATTGGCACAGAATATATTCATCACGAGGCCTGCCGCTCCACGGTCGGCATCTCGACCAGCCGGGTCGATGCGGAAGTCACGCGAGGGCATCTCAGGATCGAGGATTTGCTTTAAGCAAACAAGTATATTCATCGTGTACGTAAACCTTTGGCTTGAGGATTCAGAAGTCCTCCGAAATAGAGCTTGGTTACTTGCTCCAGTGTCTGGTTGGCACTCAGCAGTCCTCCACGTTTATACCAGCGAGGCAGCCAGAGCAATGTTCCGAACAGACTGAAGGTGGCAACGGTAACATCCACATCCTGAAGTTTGCCCTGCTGTTTCAATTCGCCCAACGTTGTTCTCACCAAATCAAAATAGAGTCGCTTCCGTTTTTCTACTTGCTTGCGCAGTTTCGGAGATAGCGAAGAAGTTTCGTCCGTGAGGATCGGAATGGCATGGACGCCTTTGATCAACTCACCTCCATGCCGATGAATGATGAATCGCAATCGATCTTCTGCGTCATGGATCAACTTGGCAGGCGACATGACTTCTTTGTCCAGCCAATTCAACCCGAAATTGATAATACGAAACAGTAAGTCTTCTTTGCTTTCGATGTAGTAATACAGTCCCGCCTTGGTAATATCCAATGCTTTAGCCAAGTCGCTCATGGAAGTGGCGTCGTAGCCGTGATCGTGGAAGATCTGCGCCGCCTTGTAATAGATTTCTTCGGTACGCTGCTGGACATCCACCTCGACCGAAATCGTTTTCATTGCCTGCATTGCCCTTCTCCGACCGTTAGGAATTCGGCTAAAAAGTCTACCGACCATTCAGTAGAAATGTATCTGGCTCGTTCTAGTCCGTCAACAAGTCGATCGCGGGATGCTCTAGTGCTTTGTCCATTTGATAAACGGGGATCGGAACGTTGTGTGGCACGCCCAGAGTCTTCGATGGGCGTGGGGAGCATATGAGATTTGTCATACCCTTTGCAAAGCCCTCAGAGCGTGCCACCCCAAATCACCTACTTGGCAGGCCCCTAGGATACCTACCGATCATTCGGTAAACTACTCGCGTCAAAACCATCGCCTGCGTCGCCATGTTTGAGAGATACGCACGACCTGGCATGCTACGCAAACTTCGGAGACCAAATGAGCAGCGAACCAGGCAATAGCTCTTTTACCATGGATGCCGAAGTGGCGATTCGTACTCGCCGATCCGTGCGAGGTTTTACGAGTCAGATGGTTCCGATCGAAAAGATTTTGCATGTTTTTGAACTTGCACAACGGTCACCCTCCAATTGCAACATACAACCATGGCGAGTATTCGTTGCATCGGGAGCGGCTCGCGACCGTCTTCGGCAAGCTATGGTAGCGCAGGCCACGCAAGGTATTCCTCCAAACCCGGACTTCGAGTACCCCGATAGATTTGACGAGCCTTTTAGGAAACATCAAATTGCATGCGCGGTATCCTTATTCAATGAGATGGGGATTGGACGGGATGACAAACAGGGGCGAAACCGAGCGTTGCTTCGAAATTTCGAACTCTTCGATGCCCCGCACGTAGCCTTTCTTGGAATGAACAAGCAATTCAAGGAACCGGTTGCTCTCGATTTGGGAATTTACCTGCAAACGCTCATGCTGGCGATGACGGCAAATGGCATTGCGTGTTGCCCTCAAGGGAGTATGCGCAGCTATCCTGATCTAGTTCGGCGTGAATTCGACATTTCACCTGAGATAGGCATCCTCGTCGGGCTTTCGTTCGGCTACGAAGACCCGTCGGTGGCTGCCAATCGAACACGTATCGATCGTTCGCCGCTCAGCGAAAATGTAGTTTTCAAAAACGGTTGATTGACGAAAGCAATGCTATGTCGAATTTGCACGGAAAAACAGTTTTCATAACCGGTGCAAGCCGCGGCATTGGCAAGGCGATTGGACTGAGGGCGGCAAGGGATGGCGCCAATATAGTGGTCGTCGCCAAAACGGCTGAGCCGCACCCGAAGCTCGAAGGCACGGTGCATACGGCAGTCGCCGAGATGCAAGCGGTCGGCGGACAGGGTTTGGCTTGCGTCACCGACATTCGCATCGAAGAGCAAGTTCAAGCCGCCGTGGATAAAACGCTGGAAACGTTTGGCGGTATCGACATCCTGATCAACAATGCGAGCGCCATCGATTTGTCAGGCACCTTAGATGTTTCGATGAAACGTTTCGACCTGATGCATAACATTAACACCCGCGGGACGTTCTTGGTTTCCAAGCTATGTCTTCCACATCTGGTCCAGGCTAGCAATCCGCACATTCTCAATATCTCTCCTCCATTGGATATGTCGCCGATTTGGTTCTCGCGTCATGTTGCGTATACCATGGCCAAGTTCGGCATGAGCATGTGTGTTTTGGGTATGGCTGAAGAGTTTCGTCAACAAGGAGTCGCCGTGAATGCACTTTGGCCACGAACCACCATTGCCACAGCCGCCATCAAGAATTTGCTTGGCGGCGAACAGGCAATGCGAAACAGTCGCAAGCCTGAAATCATGGCCGATGCGGCCCATGCGATTTTGGTCCGAAACAGCCGTGAGTGCTCAGGAAACTTCTTCGTCGACGACGACGTTTTGCGGTCGATCGGGATCACTTGTTTGGATGCGTACTCGGTGGTCCCGGGAGCTCCATTGCTACCGGATTTCTTTGTGCCAGACCACTAAGCAATGCGATCGGCATGCCTCAATCCGAACCATCAAC
>JBEBHM010000859.1:0-3397 GCA_040080875.1 Pirellula sp. | reverse complement strand
GAACGCGACGAAGCCTTCCACCCGCCCAGTCGAAACACTAAGCTTCATGAGCGTTAGACCGCAAACCTCCGACACAACCGCTAACGCCAGATACATCCAGGCCAGCCCAAGTGGCGAAATCTTCCAACAATGAATGGAGCCAATTCGCCTCGGCTCCAACATTTTTGAGATAGTTTGGTTGAATAGCATTTCGTACCTTAAGCAAGTTGAGTCGAGACGATCCAAGTCGTCGTTCTTAGATTCGTCTATCATCCAATGCGTTAGAATTCGCATGGCGCTTCATGCATTTAAGGAATTTTTTTGAATACTGGCTATTATTGGCCTCGGTTGGCAGGATCTACACCGGCAAATGTTAGGAAGTCGGTCATGCGGAAGTCTTCGGCCCTTCCGGATTCCGTTGGTAGGCTGGGCAAGAAGTTGGTCCGAGCGTTAAGGAATGAGTTCGGATCAGATTGAAGCAACCAAATGCTTCCGTAATTCAGCTTTTTGCAACGCCGTGCTGGCGGATGTTAACTGTCCCTCCAATTGGGTCGCAAGAACTTCGGGTGACCGAGGAGAGAAGCTAGGCTGGTCGATGGATACTTCGCGGCTTGCGTTGCGAGATTGTTTTGGGTCTTTTATATGGTGCCCCGCCAATCCTGAGTGAATCTAAGTTGGGTGTGGATCGTGCGTGCCTGCGATGTTTCAGGCGGTCCAGAGAAAAGTGGAACAAAGATCGGGAGGCCCTACACAATTGATAAAATAACTAATACCTGGACTTGGTTAAAAAGACCGCAGGCATGTTGTTTTCCCTTAGCTGACCGACTTGATCATGAAATCTCAATTGCCATTCTTTGTTTTTTGCTGCGTCTTGGTCCTGGGTAACAAGACGACTATCGCCGAGGATCTGACTTGCCTTAAGTCCGAGGAAAATGGATCGGGTAAGCCGATTACTTGGTACGAGCAGCTACAAAACGATGCCCGCGCCGCGCTGGATCGACGAACCGAAAAACTGGCTCAACTGAAATCTGCTGATCAGATTCTCGCTTACCAAAATACGATGCGAGAAACCATGATTCGGCAGCTAGGAGGCTTTCCCCAACGCAATCCGCTCAACGCCCAGGTCGTTGGCCAACTTCAGCGAAACGGCTATCGCATCGAAAAGGTAATGTTCGAGAGCCAGCCGATGCACCACCTGACCGGCAACCTTTATATCCCCGAGGGAAAAGGTCCCTTTCCCGGAGTCATTGTTTCAAGTGGACACAGCCGAACTGCCAAGACCGCCGATTACAATCAGCGTTTCGGAATCATCCTTGCTCAACACGGAATGGTGGCACTCTGTTACGATCCGATCGGTCAAGGAGAACGATCGCAGATGCTCACGGCCGAGGGCAAGCCTCGACACAACGGAACGACGCTAGAACACAATTTGGTTGGGACAGGCTCAATCCTTGTTGGAAAAAACACAGCGACCTATCGTATTTGGGACGCGATGCGATCGATCGATTACATGGAGACTCGCGTGGAAGTCGATCCAAAACGGATTGGCATGACCGGGTGCTCGGGTGGCGGAACATTGACCAGCTATGTCATGGCGCTCGATCCTCGCGTCCTATGCGCCGCACCTGCTTGCTACCTTACAACCTTTCGCCACCTGATCGATACGATCGGACCACAGGATGCCGAGCAGAATATTTTTTCACAGCTATCTTATGGTCTGGATCATCCCGACTATGTCATCATGCGTGCTCCCAAGCCAACGTTGATCAGCTCCACGTCTGGGGATTTTTTTGACATCCGCGGTTCTTGGGAAAATTTCCGGCAGGCAAAACAAATCTACGCGCGATTGGGTGCGTCCGAGCGGATTGATTTGGTGGAAGCCGATGGAGGTCATGGTGTGCAACCAGCAAACTTGGCCGCCATCGCTCAGTGGATGCGCCGTTGGTTAACTGGTCACGACACAACGATTCAACCCGTCGACTTCAAGGACTTCGATATTCGGCCGGAATCTGAATTGCTCTGTACGGAAAAAGGACAAGTGTTGCTGATGCGTGGTGAGCGTTCTGTTTTTGACTTGAATGCCGAGATCGAGAACGTCCTCAAGACTCCAAGAGAAACGAACTGGAAGAAAGCTAACCGAGAGCAGCAGATCGACATGGTTCGCAAAGCGGCGGGTATTCGCCCACTCGCTCAACTCGCGGCACCGACATCGAACAAGGCTGGCAAAGTGGAACGCGATGGCTATCACATCGACAAGCTTGTCATACACCACGGCGAGGGCGTGCCGCTTCCCGCACTGACCTTTCATCCGGTCGATCCGGACGAGTCTGCATATCTGTATGTTCACGATGGGGGAAAGGCTGCAGACGGAGCGGTCGGTGGCCCAATTGAGAAACTGGTCAAGGAAGGATACGTTGTCGTATCCGTCGATCTCCGAGGTCAGGGCGAAACAGAGCAAGGCAAGCCCGATTCTTTGCTAGGCGATTTGAAGACTTTTTCGTTGGCCTATCTCTTAGGCCAGTCGGTAGTTGGCTCGCATGCAGAAGACATTTTGGCTGCTGGCAAATGGACAGCGGATTATAAATCCCAAAAGCCGCGAAACGTGCACTTGATCGCGGTAGGCCCAACAGGCGTTGCCGCATTGCATGCGGCTGCATTGAACCCCGACTTGTTTACGACCGTCACTTTGCGAGACTCACCGCGATCGTGGTCCGAGATGACGGGATCTGCGGAGGGGGCCAAGTGGTTGACAACGACGGTCCACGATGCGTTGCGTACCTACGATCTTCCAGACCTGATGCAGATGTTGCCTGCGGGCAAGTTATACCCAAAGCCTAAGTGAGCTCCAACCAATGTGTGGCGTTCCCTGCGTTCTCGTCTTGGCTGTGTCGATCTGCGTTCGCGTTCGGCGCGAGTTATGGATGAGCGAAATCTCAAGGACTTGTGAGACGGCGTTTTTCGGCTTTCGCAGAACTATCTCGTTCCTGCTGGTAGTTCGCTTGAACGTGAACCGCAGGTGGGGCAGCAATTGCAGTCGCTCGGATCGCGGACGCAGCCAGCTCGCCAGAGGAGGCATCGGATTCGATCGATTCCGAGTTGGTCACGAACATGGGTTCTTCGTCAACGGTCTGCGTGCTGATTGCACTGAGGTTGCCGGCTCGATGATAAGTGGGTCGCGTTTGGTGTGGCGTGCAATTCCCGGGTCGATGATGTCCGAGCGTGCAGTCCTTGGACCAAAATGGATGGCGGAACGATTTGAGCGGAAATGCTACCACCTGCCCAAAGAAAAAGGACGCCGACACGGCAGGCGAAAGCCAATGACCTGGGCTAGTACCATAACGTTCCAAATTAGGTTGCTCAAAGTAAAGCGGTGAATAACAAAACGCAGGGCTCTGCCAACAGTAACCGCTCGGAGTCC
>JBEBHM010000182.1:0-12703 GCA_040080875.1 Pirellula sp. | reverse complement strand
CTTTGCCTGGCTGACAGACCTGCGGCCGAGAATGCGTTTTGAAGCGGGCAATGATTTCAACGGAACTTAGCCGTATCGACTACCCTTCGCCTCTCAACCCTAAACCCTCAACTCGCAACCAACTTGGACACTTGGTATGTGCGATTCCGTTAGGCAACTTCGACCAGAGAACGATCCATGAGGCGGCGATGGTGATTATCGATTCGTTAGAAGCCGTTAATTCGCCGCCTTCAGAGGGGACGAAAAGTGCCAATTTACGTTAAACGGTACCGGACACGTACCGGACACCTTTTTCCGGACACCAGCAAGCGATTTGGAACATCGACTGCACGCAGACAAACTGGCATCGATCATGAAGCTCGCGGAATCGACATTGAAATCGGAAAGCCTGCCGATAGAAATCGAATATGGTCAAGATGTCGCTTCGATTTATACGGTTGGCAAGGTGGTCGCAGCATTTGGTTCGATACAGATTTATCTGGAAGGCAAACAGACCGACTGTCTCGCGAAGGACAAATGCGGAGTTCCAGGATACTCCGCCCCGAACGCTTGTTGCTGAAGTCGACCTTTTGTTTTGCTTTGCGTTTACCCATCAGCCACGATCTACCTCGCTATCGCCCAGGGCAGCGGGGTGAAACGAATCAAAACTCCCGACCAAGGTTGGTTCAGCCCCTGGGGGTAGCGTGGACAGTCACCTTTCGACTTCCTCCGGAATATAATCGCGGTTTCGACATCGTCGGCTTAGAATGATCGGTATCCCGATCCTCTATTTGCAATCTCAAAAATCTGAATTTTCGATTGGCTGAGGATCACAAATGAACTTGATACGGAAAGGCACTACCATTCAATTCTTGTGCACTCGTCGCTCTCTAACAGTTGTGTTAGCCCTCGTCCTTGGACTACTTGGCTCGAATCCCATAGCGTTGGCAAACCCGGTTGTCAAAATCCGCGGTGAAGGCGTGGTGGAATATTCAGGCGAAGGTAATTCGACGTTTGTATTGGCAGGCTACGGATCGCATCTCGGCGAATACACTTGTTACGGTGAAGCAGACTTAGTTACCAGCGGTGAAGACGGCAAACTCCAAGGCGAAGGAGTCGCGGTCATTCACGCGGCAAACGGCGATCTTTTGGTCGGTGTTGTTACTTGGTTTGTCGACCAAGACGGACAAGAGCAGATCCGATTTTCATGGCGAGACAGCGTTACGTTTTCGGATGGCACTACCGTTTCAACCAACGGACGGTTCCTCAAGAATCGGCCTGCCGGTGCCGTGAGTCGCGTCAAATCCATCAGCGACGGCACAAGCAATATTATTGCAATACTCATCGGCTAGACGCCTAAGGCGCTGGCCCTCATCGTTACCCACATTTCCAGCTGCCTCTTGCAAATATCGCAGGCCTTCGTACTCGAAGAGGGCTTATCGATTCGAGTAGGAGTACGAGTACCATCTCATTGAGTACGAGTACGTCGAAAGCCAAAAGATGTGGGTAAGGCGGGACGCTCGCCGAGACATGCTGCAGGGAATCGGCTAGCAATCAGTACGATATTATTTTGGGGATGCAACGGCTGGGGTTACTATCGCTGGGGTTACTATCGCTGGGGTTGCTATCGCTGGGGCTTTTTCTTCGGTGCCGCATTCCACTTCGGGAGCCGACGATTCCGACACGGGAACTGGTTCCGGGTCATGCAGTGGAGCCAGGAGTTGCGCCGTTGGAATGTAGGGCCGAGGGACGCCCATGTAGCTTGTGGCAAACGGAATTGGCTGAGGACGACGTAGCAACGCAATTTGGCGCCTTATGTTGGAAAGGTCTTCTTGAATCGCTTTGACGGAATTGATTCCCGCCTCACTTGTTTGCGATGTCGGTTCGGTGGATCGCCCTGCCTTGGTGTCGTTGGCTGCGATCTTGATGGCGAGTTCTGTGCGTTCCATCAAACTGGCAGTCAATACATCCGTGAACTGTTGTCTGGCTTCGGCTACTGCGAGTTGGGTCGTCAATCTTGAATTGCGTTCCACCAACGTTTGGAATTGTTCGCTGGCTGCTTGTCTCTCCGACATGAGTAATTCCGCCATTTCTAGCCGTGTACTCAATTCGGTTTTTGCCACCAACAAATCCACGATGGTCGATACAGGAACCGGTACTCGCACGTTCTGCAATCCGCTGTTTCGCAAGATCGACGCGGCTTCTGTTTCTTGAACATTGGTTCCATACGCTGCGATGTCTTGGCCCGGAGGAGCAGGCGGTGCCATGGGGACAACAAGGATCTCTTCTTGAGGGATATCGAGCGGCACAGGACCATCTTGAGCGGTATCGCAATGTGTTCCAACGACCGGCTCATCCTTTACTTCATAGCACATATTGCCTGAACAGATGCGGTGCCCACAAACGATGACATCGCTCACCAACTCTCCAATTTGAGTTGCCAAGATCCCTTGCCGAAACTTCATCGGACGAGCAATCATTGGAACAACCGCATTGTTTTTTTCCGACGTGCATAGCGTAACGTCCACGGATGGGGCGTTCGCACCCAATTTGTTCGTTGACGAAGTGGATGGTCCGAAGTGAATTGCAAACTGCGCCGAGAATTTAGGAGTATTCGATAACCAATCGCTTACGAACGCTGCCAGTCCGGTTGTAGTCGGACAAGCGGCGGTTGTGCATGCGGCAGTCGAGCATCCCGCGTTTGTGCATGCGGCTGCTGGGCATGCGGCTGCAGTGTCTTTGCAACTGCTCTCTTTCATCTGAGTAATTGCAGATCTAATGAGATGCCCCGGGCATGTAGTTGCCGTGTCTTTGCAGCAGGTCGCCGTTTTGTTAGCCGAGACATCTTTGCAAGGGCAAGTGTCATCAGCGAGCAACACTGTCGGGCAAACCCATAGGGCTGTTGGGCAAATCCATAGGGCGAATGCCAAACCAACACGACTTGATCTGTTTCTTGAGGCTGCGTCCATGCTTGCATCTCCGTAACTGTCCATCGACACTGAAATTGTTCTTTGAGAGCACTCTGACGGTAACTCCCGGTCCACGTGGGAACTTTAGCTTTTTGTCAAAAAAGATTAAAGATCGAATTTCTACGGATCGAGGCCGCTCTCAATGGCACGAACCAGGAAATCCAATTCCTCGATCTCAATAGCAAGCGGGGGAATAATCGGAATGACGTTGCCCAGGGGCCTGAGCCAAACGTTACTTTCAAGAATCCGCTTGCAGACGTGAGCCGCTCGTCGCTCTTGCCAAGGAAACGCAAGTTTTGTCCGTTTGTCGGCAACCAGTTCAATAGCGGCCATTAGTCCAAGCTGCCTGACATCTCCAACCATTGGGTGATCCCGAAGCGACCGAAGTCTCTCCGAAAGATAGCTAGCTTTCTCCGTTAAGGTCTCGAGCGTTCGATTCGATACAAATAAATCCAAGGTCGCCATGGCTGCCGCAGCGCACAAAGGGTTCCCACCGTAAGTATGTCCGTGCAAGAAACTCCGCGACTCTTCATACCCACCCAAGAATGCTCGCCACACGCGATCTGTAACGAGTGTCGCGCTCATCGGCAAGTATCCGCCGGTAAGCCCTTTGCCAATGCACAAAATGTCCGGCACGACCGACTCGTGTTCGCAAGCGAAAAGCATTCCGGTCCGGCCCAATCCCACAGCTACTTCGTCAGCGATAAGGAGGCAGTTGAATTCGCGACACAAGTCCGATAGTCCCGACAAGAACCCAGGTGGATGAATAATCATCCCGGCCGCTCCTTGCACCATCGGCTCCACGATCGCAGCCACCAATTCGTGTGCAAGCTGCTCGAACAGACTTCGATATTGCTCTAAGTAAAACGCGGCCGCCCCTTCCAAATCTACATGTGCTGGCAATCGATAGGTATCCGGCAGTGGCCCGCGCACCACAGGAAATAGGAGAGGTTGAAACAGGGAATGAAATTGAGAGACACCTCCCACGCTAACAGCCCCAAGGGTATCGCCATGATATGCACTTCCCAAGGCCAAGAATTTGGTACGGGCAGGCTGAGGATTCTCGCATTGGCGCCAATACTGAAATGCGATCTTCATGGCGGCTTCGACGGCCGATGCACCATCTCCCGCGAAAAACACGTGGTTCAAGCCAGAGGGCGCGAGCTGGGTCAACCGCGCCGCCAGCTCGATCGTTGTGCTATGGCTCATGCCCAAATTGGTAACGTGGGCGACTTGATTCAATTGTCGGCGGATGGCGTCATCGATATGTGGATTGCGATGCCCATGCAAATTGCACCACATGGAACTGGCACCGTCCAAGATTCTTCGCCCGTCGATATCCGTCAACCAACATCCCTGAGCCGACTCGATGATGAGCCCGTCGTAATCCGACATTTGAGAAAATGCATGCCAAACCACGGAGCGATCGAGCTCGCGCAGTCTATCGTTGCCGGTGGGGCGAGGAAGTGAATTAGTCATCGCCGATTTCAACTTGAATCTCGTCACCGACGACATGGACCGAGTAGATATCGACCTTGATCTTGGGATTGTCCACCCAACAACCATTGTTCAATGAGAATCGCCATGCATGCCACGGGCATATGATCGTATTGTCCTCGATCCATCCTCCCGCCAAGGAGGCTCCCATATGAGGGCAGAAGTCATCCATGGCGTGAAATATTCCGTCGCGATTGAAGATGGCGATCATGCGATCCCCGACGGGGTAAGCTCTCGCCTCATTCACTGGAATATCCGCAGTCTTTGCAACCGTGATGCGTTCAGCCATGTCGCAACAACTCCAACCGCAAGAAATTGAGTCCAGCTTTGGCTAAGCGATGATAGAGCACTTCGGGATGCGCTCCTAAAGTAATCGAGGTATGTTTGACATTCTTTCCTTGTCTTGCCAACGCATAATGAAATTCCGATGTTGGCAGGCTCGTGGACGAGACTACAGATTCGTACGTGGGATAAACGCCAACCGCCAAACATAGATCCAAGTCCAGTTGCTGACGCATGCATTCCGCTGCGGTGGCCAATTGGGTGGCCATTGGGTTGGCGGGCTTATCCTCGTTGCAATCCAACGTCACTGTTTGACCAGGAGGAATGGTTTTCATCAAACAAGCGAGGGTCGGAAACCAACGTGCCGCTTGTAGTCCGTATTCTCGTTGATCTGCTCGGTCTGCTAGCCACTTTTGAATTCTCGAACTCGAGCCGACTTCGATCAACCCAAGAGATACGCATCGATCCAACAGCAACGCATGCGTAGCATCGTTAAGTTCGATGTCTCCTTGACCAAAAATGAGTAGCCCGAGTTGGTCGTGGATTTGATCGACGGTCGGTTGGATCTTTTTTTCAAACGCGGCTTGCGTTTCGCACAACGCGGCGATGCGCAGCGTGATGGTGGCTTTGGAGACGGTGATTCCAACCAGCGGATCGCGATCTCGGCGAATGAGGTCCGGCAGTTTTTTCTCGACGTCGCTTTCGCCAATCCCAAAGAGTTTAATGCAGTGATAAAACCATCGTTTCTGTCCCAGTCCCATCTCGTGAATCAGTCTTGGTTCGACCGACTCGCGATACATTTGCGTCATTTCAGCCGGTACGCCGGGCAAAGCAAAGATGCGACTCGACCTCGATCCAGCCGTTCTTACCGCATCCAATTCCAAGTCAATTCCAGGGGCAGTCCCGTGAGGATTGTCGATAATGCGCGAGCCCTTAGGAAACATGGCTTGTACTCGGTTGCGTTCGGGCATCGGCCGCTTGCGCATCGCAAAGAGCGATTCGATGTGTTGCAATGCGGCAGCTTGCAACTCGAGCGGTGCGTCAAAGGCTGCCGAGATCGCTTCGCGCGTAAGATCATCCGCAGTTGGCCCCAGTCCTCCGGTGGCAAGAACAATATCGGCCCGGCGGACCGCCGTTCGAAACGCATCGACATTGTCCTCCATGGTGTCCCCCACCGTGGTGTGAAACACTACCTTGACCCCCAGGTCACCCAATCGCTCGCTCAGCCATTTGCTGTTTGTGTCGAGCCGTTGGCCGCTGGTTAGCTCGTCGCCAATCGAGATGATTTCGGCTCGCGCCATAGGTTCGTTACGCTATCGCTTTCAAGATGGTCTACAAGTCAACGTCGGAGTCGCTAGATTTTTCGTCTTGAGCCTTGCGAACTTCTTCCATCGTTATCGAAATCACTTGGATGTAATGACGAATTGCTTCGGCATAATTTTTGGCGTTCTCAGCAGTGAGAGCACTCCGCATGTGATCATCAATCTCTTTGGACCCTATCTTCCAATCGTTTTCCCTCACCCAATCTCCCAGCTCATGAATGACTTCGGTCAGCTGAGACGTAAACTCCAAATCAGGTTTGCAAGTTGCCTTGCGATAGGGCCCTCGACCATAGAGTCCCTCGAAATCGTTACGAACTCGTTGGCTTTGGTATTTGAACCAACCTGTGCCAAACGCGGCGATGGCTGCTGCGGCCGCAATGATGGCGATAGGCAATTGTCCCAACAAAAGCAACGCGATTCCAACCAGGCCACATACTACCGTCGTGATCCCAAAGGAAATCGGAAACACAGGCTCGACAGCGGATGGGTTCTTTTCGCGAGTCGCTGGATCGCAAATCAATCGATCGCCGACAATTTCCGCGACGACCACGGTGACATTGTCTGGGCCACCACGCAGATTGGCCAAATGAATCATCGCTTGCACCGCGGTATGGATATCGAGCACTTGCAGAAGCACTCCGATCTCTTCGTCGGTTAATTGACCACTTAATCCATCGCTGCAAATCAAGAACTTGTCCCCAGCCCGCAACGGAAAGGGGCCTTCCAAGTCGACCGCGACCGTAGGGTTCGGTCCAAGCGATCGGGTGATGACATTTTTTGGGATCGCATTGCTTCGCAAAGCCTCTTCGCTGATGTCCCCGGACGCTCGCATCTCCCAAACGAGCGAGTGATCGAAGGTAAGTTGCTCCATCAAGCTACCTCGCAACCGATAGACGCGACTGTCGCCAACATGCGCAACAACCGCCCCCTCGGGCAGGATGGCCAAAGCGCAGGTGGTGGTCCCCATGCTTCGAAACTCGGGGTTGGCTTGTCCTCGTCGAAAGATCTCGCTGTTGGTATCGATGAGCGAACGCTGCAATGCTTCAGAAGGAATTCCTTTGAGGAGTTTCCCGTAATGGTGCGGAATCAACTCTACAGAAAGCCGACTGGCAAGTTCACCTGCAGCGTGGGCCCCCATGCCATCGGCAACGATCAACAAATGCCCTGACTTTCGCCAAGCGGTTTCGTCCTCGGCCAAGACTACCGCAAAACTATCCTGGTTGTTTCGACGCCGCATTCCGACGTGGGTCGCCGAAGCAACCGCAATGGAGTCTCGCCAAGCGAGCTGAGAATTTGGATTTGGCTGAGACAAAATGGGAAAATCTACTAGCGACAATACCTGGGCCGTCAAAACATTAAATAATAGCACGAGCTTAGCGAAGCTTCGATTCCTGATTGTGCTAGTTTTTCAAATTCGAATCGGAAACATCACCGCTTTGGACAAACCCTACGCAAATTGTGCAAGATTATGCCTGCGGCAACGCTCACATTCAGCGAATCGGTCCCCAATTCCATCTCGATGCGAACGGCTCTCCCTGCGACATTTTGCACTTCCACAGGCAATCCATGCGCTTCGTTTCCAAACACCACCAACGTGGGGCCATGGACGACAAACTGACTTAAATCTTCGCTTTGGCTGGAAAGGCAAGCAGCCACCGATTGAATCCCTACCGAGGCTAAGCTTTGGATGGACTGGGCAGGTTCCGCCGCTTCGAAATACCGAAGCTTAAAGGCGTTTCCCATCGAAACGCGGAGCACCCGCCTAGCAAACGGGTCGACGCATTGAGGGCCGATCACAATGTCCGATATTCCCAAGGCAGCACAGGTTCGAAAGATCGAGCCCATGTTCTCAGGGTCCTGTACTCCAACGAGCAGGACTCCCATCCAACTGGGACTGGTGGGGCGCAAATCTGTCATCGCATTGAAATATTCCGGTCGTATTCCGCACGCCAAAAACCCGCGATGAAACGAGAAACCGATCAGCTCGGACACTTGTGATCCGGAAACAACCAGGATATCCGTGTCCTTTGGCAACCATCCGATAGCCTCATCGAGATATTGTTCATCCACCAATACCGAATCGACCCCCAAGCCACTTTCTACTAATCGTTGGACCAACGGCTTGCTTTCCGCGATAAACCGACCGCTTTGTCTGGTCAAGTTGGATGTTCGGATATTGCGATAGTGATCCAAGCGACGGGATGACAAATCGATGAGTCGATGGATAGACATTACCGCTTTCGATTGACGATCACTCGCTGTGAGCCGGTAGCCCAATCGTCGCTACCATAAACGATGGCGCGAACCACGCACCGACCGCGACACTCGTTCGGAACTAAAAGCTCGACGGAGAACTCTCCTTCGCCGACCGTTTGCTCACTCCCAACGACGGTCAGTTCGCTTGCTTTTAGATAGTTTTCTTGCATGGTCTGTCGCTGTTCTGGTGTCCCTACAAAGTTCGCGATCGTTCGAAGCCCATCGGGCAAGCGATCTCGGGTTAGGGCTAATTCTAGACGCAGCTTGCCAGGAAATGGACTGCGGCCCTGAATCAACATGGTGTTCCCAGCCTCCAATTTGGATTCGCAATGTATCTGCAACTCCGTGGGGTGTCGTATCGATAGCAAGGGATCACCGAGCAAATTCATCAACCGAACGTGCTCGCGTCGCTCTTCGGTCAAATCGTGCCCCTCGGGACTCAATGCAGTCGCCATGTTTTCAATCAGCGCGTTTTGTCGCGATCGGAGGCTAGCGTTACCGGCGATCGCATGGTTTGTGTTGACACTTTCCGCTCGCCAGACTTTTCGCTTGGCATTGAGAACAATTTCGCCCAGCGTTTCTGTCCGATCGACAAAACACCCGTCCATGAGCTCCGTCGAGAATTGACTTAAACCATACGGCATCGTCACTCGCGAGCCGGCAATGACGGCGATCGGTCCTTGATTATTTGCCAAGAGCATCTCAGCGAAGCAATCGATCTTGGCATCAAATGCACCTGTAAAACAAGCCAGCATGATCGCCACCGGAAGCCCATCTTGGATATCAAACTGTGCAATATGTTCACCGTTGCATATCGGCAAGGTTTCATTCCCGACGGAAAAGTCATCGAGATGATGCACGTTTCCGTGACCGATGTAGACCCAAAACAATCCCCCCTGGTTCAGCTTGCCAATAAAAGAATTGGTAAGTTGCTTGGGGTCGGGGCAATAGGCACTGCTAAGACTTGCATAGGTCATTTGCAATTGGAATCGATCGGGAATTCCCTCGGACAAGATCCTGCGCGTGACCGATTCGATCGCGGTGTCTGCGAGAACTCCAAAGCCACCTACACCTGCAGTCGCGTGGATACGATTTCGCCATGGACCATACGATTGGGAAGTTTCATACTCGATACTTCTGGCCAGCATTCGCTTGAGATCTCCCGCGTTTTTCGCAGGGAGGCGACCAATCGACAGGTCGGGACACAAGTCATCATCGATGTCCCCATAAAAAATGTCTGTCGCCAACGTCGGAGTAGTGTAAGGCCCAAGTTTGACCACCGTTGGGATTTCAAAGGTCGGCAACAAAGTCACGAGGTCTCGATTGGCCCCTTGGCTGGAAGCCTTGTCGTTGTTTGAAGTTGGATTCGCGGCGACTGCAACGTCGCCACAAAGCAACACGGACTTTACCGGACTTGTCGCGCGAGCCAACGACTTCAAAATATCGAACCGTATTTGCTGAGCGGATTCCCGCGAGTCCACTTCGATGACATCATACTTGGCTTGCCGATACTTCTTCCAGTCCGCGAGCGCACTCACCCATTCTTTCGGTCGAACCACAATTACCGTGGATCGAACCTTAGGATTGGAGTCGGCGCCTACGCACGTACTTGCGGCGAAACAAAGCGTTGCGATAAGCAAGTGGCGAATTGCGATTAGCATGATCGGACTCGTGTTCCGACTATTGAATCCAAAATTCATCATATACATTGTTTTGCCAAACGCATCGGAGAACTTCCCGCTTTCGTCGCAAGTCTCTCACTGGCTTTGTATTGAGCCTGTCGCATTGGCTTTACTGAGCCTGAGGCGCTAGCCGAATTCCTGCAACGTGGCTCGGCTAACGCCTCAGGCTCAACACACAACCAACGAAAACGTTGATTCAAAAGTGGGACGATCTCTCAGGCCCTTAGGCTCAATAAAGTGAATGATTGTGGTTTTTTTGTTACGCTCCGTACTTGCCCAATCGCCCGGCGTTGGCGAGCGCTAACATCATCAAGTATTGAGCTTCGAAATGCCCAAGTCCACCTGCGATGCAAGTCGATTCGCTAAACGCCATTTGTGGATCCGGCCGACAGCAATCCGAAACTAACAACGTCGGCACCGGATGCCAAGAGTGACTCTTGAGAAAGCTGGGGGTACTATGGTCCCCGGTGACAATCAACACAGACGGATTGAGTCTAGAAATTCTAGGCACAACGCGGTCTAATTCCTCGATGCGTTTGACTTTTTCGTTGAAATTTCCATCTTCGCCAGTGCTGTCGGTGTACTTGAAATGGATAAAAAAGAAATCGTACTTGGACCAATTCTGTTCCAAAGTGTCCATTTGTTCGGTCAGGGTTTGCGATTTGCCAACGATGTCCATTCCGACCAAGCGAGCCAGCCCTTTGTACATTGGATAGACAGCAATCGCTGCAGCCTTCAAGCCATAGACTTCTTGATAGGATGGCAGTGCGGGCTTGTTTGCAAACCCTCGCATCGTATGGAAATTTGCTTTCGCGTGCCCTGCCAGGATCTTTTTGGCATGAGCCAGAAATTCTTTGGCGACCTGTGCGGTACGCTCGCTCCCCTTGTCAATGGCACGCGGATCGAGCGGGGGAACCCCAGTCTTTTGCGGGTCGGTATCCGCCACTTTCCCTCCAAGTCCTTGCCCGCGAAAAACCACGACAAAACGATGCTCCTTGACCGGCTCCACAAAGATTTCAATACCAGGGATTTTGATTTGCCGAAGCGAGATTGCCAACGGAGCGCTCTCTTCGCTGCTGATCCGACCCGCTCGACGATCGGAGATGTTTCCCGCAGCATCCAACGTGCAAAAATTGCATCGGATGGCGACGTCGTTGCTCGTTAGTTCAAACCCTATCCCCGTGGCTTCGAGCGCACCTCGACCGATTTGATATTTGAGTGGATCGTAACCAAAGAGTCCCAAGTGCCCTGGACCACTTCCCGGCGCAATCCCAGGCTTGACCGGGATGCTCGCTCCCTGAACCCCCCGCACCGCCAGAGCGTCAAGATTGGGCGTAGCAGCCGTCTCCAATTCCGTTTTTCCGCCTGGAACCATGGGCAAGCCCCCCAACCCGTCTGCGACCAACATGACAATCTTGCTGTCACCGCTAAGCTGAAGTTCGCGAGTTAAATCGTGCATGTCCATAACAATCTCCAAATTCTAAAAAACGGCGTTACTCAAGGAAGATTTATTTAGCACATATCGCGTGTCTGACAAGGTCTGCTAGCGCACGAGCACTGCAATGTTCCAAACCAGTGTGTGCGATTCCACCTTCGCCTTTCGACACCATCCCGATTCACTTACAATTCAAGGATGAAAACGAGACGGTATGAAAACGAGACCGAAAGTTCGCTGCCAAGGAATTGAAAATGCCCATGCATGATTGGTCTCACGTAAAGCCTGGAACATTCCACAACTTCCATCTTCTCTGGACTTCTTCCATCACCAATCAGTTCAACGCTGGAATTCTTCCTCCTGGATGCTTTGCAATGGCAGAGCAAATCATCGGTGGTCCCGAACCGGACGTTGTCGCGCTCCGGTTTGCCGATTCCGATTTCTTGGTGAATACGGGCAATTCGATCGCTACTGTAGCGCCAATTAGAAAGCCCACCACAGGCTATACGATGGTCGCTGACGAGGATCGCTATGTGGGCAAAACCAGCCAAGTGGTTATCAAACACGAGCTGGGAAAAATCCTGGCGGTAATTGAGCTCGTCCCAGGAAACAAAAGCTCAGCGCATGCAACCCGGACTTTGGTCGACAAACTCACGCTTCTGTTGAGGGAAGGCATCAACTTGTTGGTTGTCGATCCCTTTCCGCCTTCGATACGCGATCCGCAGGGAATCCATGGGCTGATTTGGAGCGAGATATCCGATCAAGCGTTCGAATTGCCTGAGGATCGCCGACTAACCATCGCGGCCTATCAAGCGTCTCCCGTAAAGACAGCATGGATCGAAGTGATTGCAGTCGGAGCACCGCTTCCAACGATGCCTCTTTTCCTGCACGAGGCACACTTTGTGGAACTGCCACTCGAAATCAGCTATCAAGAAACCTGGTCGCATCTACCTAAGGAACTGCGAGTCGTTGTAGAAAATTCGGCGAATTCCTAATTCCTAATTCCTAATTCCCAATTCCTAATGCAGTCATTCCGAGTCATCGATTCACACACTGGCGGCGAACCGACGAGAACCATCGTTTCAGGCGGACCGATTCTAATCGGCCAATCCATTTCGGATCGACTGGATACCATGCGATCCCACTTTGATGGCTATCGCAAGGCAATCGTCAATGAACCGAGAGGCTCGGACGTGATGGTCGGTGCCTATCTGATTCCTTCACAGGATCCGACCGCTCATTGCGGAATCCTATTTTTTAACAACGTTGGCTACCTTGGGA